>JAUZPH010000076.1 GCA_030706065.1 Bacillota bacterium
GCCAAAAATAAAATGAAGCCTTCCTTCTCGGAAGAATTTTGATAAAAGAAAGAAGGTATCACTGTGGACATGGATAATATCATAATAATTACTGGTTTCCCAAAGCTCGTCACCATCACCGATTTCTATATAGCTGTAGCCCTCCTTATAATAATGACTTAGGGCAGCATAACAGGTGCTTTGATTCTTGGAGAAATCATCGGACCAATTCCCGTCACCCCTGTGACAATCACTCATCAAAACAATCTTTGAGGAATCATCATAAGTAATCTGTTCGGATTCTTGAAAAACCTGAGAAATACGTTTCAATGTATTCATAATCAGCCCCCTCTGGCCCACCATGTTTTCTTTATTTAAATACATTCTTGCCATAAGTTCCAAAATCCTCCTTGGAAGCATGAAACTCGACTTTTTAAACTGACGTTAATTCCTTTATTCGAGATAACCCCTGATAGCGCTGAAAGCCTTGAATACTTTTTCGCTTTTACCCATATTGATAATTGCATCATATATAAGTGGTGCCTGCTCCTGCAGAGCCTTCATTTTATCAGGGAAATTATCGTAGCCTTTTGTTATTTGCTGATATTTCTCACACATGAACCGGTTTTTCTTTTGAACAAGCCAGTCGGTTTCCTCTGTTCTTGTGAGAGGCTGTGGAGTATGGGGTTTATCAAAAGTCAAAGTTATAGTATTTTCGCTGATGTTGAATTCTGAACCTGAATATCCAGCTCTTCTTAGCCCTCTTATAAAGGCATCCATCATTGACTTATCCTTAAAAGCAATACTCAGGTCCAGAGTGAGCTCTGAGGGTTCCGAGTATTCCCCCAGCTTAAATCCGGTAAGCCACCAGTGTGTATCTTCCCTTGTTAAAATTGTAGTGCCGTTTTTTTTTAAGGTGCAGGACATATATAACTGGTCTTCGGCTGCTGCACTCTTATAGAAGGTACCACTAAAAACTCCTGAAATCTCTAAATCCGGCCCTTCGGTGTTATATATTCCTATTTCACAGCCGGTAGTCAAATCATACTGGCCTTTCCAAAATTCTATGAGCCATCTTTTTCCGTGAATTTTGAAATAAACAGGTTCGCTATCTATTATCATTCCCATTGGTGCCGCAGCCTCATCATAAAGACGGCAGTACCCCATTTCCATTTGCCATGCGTCTTTATTGGAATAAAATATATCCTGCTTCGGGTCATAGGAATAACCAGCAGTACTTATGGCACTGTATAATTCATTATCATCTACTATTTTTCCTGAACGGATCCTTCCAATGAGATTTCCAAATAAGAATCGGCCAGCATAAAAAATTTTTGGTAGTCTTTTGGTGATAAATAAATCTAAAGTTATTAAAACAGCAGCCAAAATTGCCGTTATTCCAAGATATAAACCAAGTCCACCGGAACTCAGTGACAGAGAATTTACTGCAACAATACCGGCTGTGGAGCTTATTGTCATAAAAATTGAGTTTCCTGAAACTAATACTGCCATTGTAGCAACTCACCTCGGATTAATTACTTTATACATAATATTCTCTAGGGATGAATTTTGCTAATTCCATTCAGGACAAGGTAATCAAATACCATGTATTTCTGGAACTTGAAGTACAAAAAACGCCGGTATCTGAAACTTGTCCATAAAACTCCGGCGTACATAAATAGCTTTATCGGTTTTTGCAGTATTAAATTATAAGTGCAGTCCCTGTAACGCCAACCATAAACATCCCGCTGCCAACACTTTCATAATCAAATTTTATTCCTGTTATGGCATTTGCTCCTGCATCTTTTGCCTGTTCAATAATGTTATTAATAACCAGCCTTCTGGCCTCTTCTATGTATTGTCTGTAACTGTCAGATTTACCTCCTGTGATACTGACAATTCCCGCAAAGGCCTTTGATATCAGATCAGTAGCTATTATTTCTTCACTGCAGACCAATCCTAAAACTTCAAATTTAGAACTTTTATCTATAAAGGCAGTGTTTGATAGAAGGATTTTATCTGACGAAATCAATCCCTGTACCTCCCCAAAAGTTTCAGGTTCAAAATCATCCTGGACATTTCCTTCCTCATCAGTTCCGCAGCGCCAACAAATGGAATACTTGTCCTCAATTATTTCTCCACAGTTTTTACAGGTCCACATTTTTCTCTACTCCTCTGATTACAATATTATATTTAAAGTGAAGATACCTTTTTCAGGACATCTTCACTTATTTGAAAATTGAAGTTATATTTTTCCAGGTATTGTACCATCCGGAATCTCACCGTCGATACCAAGGTAATAATGCCTTATGGGGTTTAAATTCTCATCAAGCTCATAAAGAAGGGGAATGCCGGTAGGTATATTCAAATTTACTATACCGTCACTGGGGATAGCATCAAGGTATTTGACCAAAGCCCGTATCGTATTGCCGTGGGCGGAAATGAGGACCCTTTTACCGCTCTTTATTGCAGGAGCTATTGAATCCTCCCAGTATTTAAGCACTCTTTTTACGGTATCATCCAAATTCTCTGTAAGGGGAAACTCCTCCTCACCCATTTCACTGTATCTTGGATCCAGAGCTTCATATCTCATATCACTTTTATCCAGAGCTGGCGGATGAATATCAACAGACCTTCGCCATATGTGGACCTGTTCTTCTCCGTATTTTGCGGCAGTTTCAGCTTTATTAAGCCCCTGAAGAGCACCGTAATGTCTTTCATTGAGCCTCCAGGACTTATAGACCGGTATCCACATCAAGTCCATCTCATCCAACACAATCCACAGAGTTCTTATTGCCCTTTTAAGGACAGAAGTAAAGGCTACATCAAACTTGTATCCATGCTTCTTCAGTATCCTCCCAGCCTGTCTTGCTTCTTCCAGGCCGTTCACCGACAAATCCACATCCGTCCATCCTGTGAACCTGTTCTCTAAATTCCATATACTTTGACCATGCCTCAGCAGAATAATTTTAGACATATATCAGTACACCCACCCTATTGAGTTTCTTCATATTATATTCTCCGTTTTGATGGGTTATGTTATACATCTATTCCATTACAGCCTATGGCTTCAAAAGTTCCTCAGCCTTTTCAATCCTCTGTATCTGTGCCTCGCCAACCTTTGCCATTTCCTTGAATTGATTTATTGTTTCCTTCATCTTGGGAAGAGCCTCCTGTTTATAAGTACTTATTGCCTCCATAGCAGCTATGGCATCTGCAAAAGAAGCCTTTAAAGTATCTACGGAGATGTTTGCTTCCATAGATTGCTTATGGATTTCAGCCCCTTGTTCCTTCAGCATCCTTGAGGTTGAGCTTATCAGTTCATTGGTGGTGGCATTCAGCATTTCAATCTTTTTCAATACAATCTTCTGATTATACAGGGCACTGGCAACGATGGCAGCTGTCCTCATGGCGGAAATTGTTACATTCTTTGCCCGTTCCACCCCTCTAATAAGTTCCTTATTGTTTCTTCTTACAACTTCTATGGCCATTATTCCCTGGTGGTTAACCACCACCATCTGCTGCATATCCATAAGTCTCTGCCTTAGCGGAAACAGAATCTCCTCTTCTACGAACTTGATTTTTTCCGGATCCTCATTATTTGACCTTGCCTGCTCTATCTGTCTTGATATTGCTTCGTCCATGGAAGTTCCAAGCTCTATCTCCTTTGTCAGTTTTTTTGTCAGGTCTCTTAAGGACACTTCCTCAATTTCAAGGGTTGTATTATCATTTTTTAAAGTGGTCTTTCCTTTTTCCAGAGAGACAACAATATCATTGATGACACTATCAGCTTTCTGATACTTTTCAAAATATGCCCTTATGGGGTTAAAGATACGCCCCAGTAATCCTGTTTTAGTAAAATCTATAACGCCGGGATCCAGGTCTTTTATCTCCCTGTGGAGATCAAGAAGCCCTTTTGAAACGATACTTCCTTCATCGCCCATTTTTGAGAAATTTCCAATAGCCACATGAAGCAGTGAACTTTTTTTGGCGGAACTCTGCATGGTATCAAGTCCAAAGCTTTCAATAGATTGAAGTATCTGCCGTCTCTTTTCCAGCGAATCCAGATCCAGTGATATTACCTCCACTGCATTGTTCTCTGCAAGATTCCTTAATTTTTCAACCTCCTCAGGTACAGGCTTAACCTGTTCGATTATCTCTTTTTTTACTGCTTCCGTATCCATTACTTCCATAGAAAAAGCCATAAAAATCCCCCCTAAATTTTATTGATTTTTACATCTGTGCATTGAACAGGTTCTCAAGCTGGTATATAACGTCATCGGTATCGGCGTTAATGCTGGCGGCCTCGTTTATGCTGGAGAGTTCCTGAAGTCCCTTGACATTTGCATTGTAGCCAATGGTATAGATAGGTATCTTGAAAGCTTTCATCATATCCTTTACGTCTTTCATAGAGTGGCCGGTATTACTTTCTCCATCCGTCAGGACGAAAAGCATTAATTTGGCATTCGGATTCTTGGCTTTTTCGTCCAGCAGCATCTTTGTTGCTACTACTATGGCATCATACATCGCTGTCTGGCCGGATGCGTTCATATCTTTTATTGCTCCGGTAAACAGTGACCTCTGATTCAGGTCAAATTTAGCAATAGGCAGATTTATATTTACATCGGAAGAGAATGTAACCAACCCTATGGAATTTTCCTTGGATATATATTGTGACCCGTTTAGCAGAGATTCCTTTAACTTATTCAGCGGAACCCCGTTCATGCTGCCGGATACATCCGCCACAAAGACTGCAGCAATATCATTGCTGCCGTTTTTCTTTTCCTTCCAAAGCTTCTGTGCTTGAATAATGGTTTTACCATCCACTGCCCCTATTTCAGAGTTATAGTCATTCAGCTGGTTAAAACCATAGTCAGAAGCCAGTTTCCGATATTTTTCGCTTTTGCAGAATTCCACAAATTTATTAAGGATATCTTTCTTTTCCTGAGACAGGTCACCAAGAGCATATATCGGGCTGTCATGCCTGAAGCCAAAGGGAGTGAATACATAATCCGACGCAAGTTCCGGAGTATTAATAAAGGTTTGGTATTCCATTATAAACCCATCCAGCACCCCTGATTTGGCGGATTCTCTCATCTGGAGAGTGGTATAGGCTACAAAGGGAATATTTGCCTGAAACTTTTCAAAGCCATCCACCGCCTTTTGGCCTAGAATATCCTTGCTGTCAAAGGTACTTAGGGTAGAAAGAAGGAAATTCAGGCCTGTAGAACTGGCAAAGGGATTGGTATACCCCATAGCAATTTCATTATTTGCCACAGCATCGGTAATATTCTTCAGGTTTATTGAACCGTATTTTTTTACAAGCTCATCATTTTTCTTTTTTGAAGTAAGAATCCCAGCCACATTTCCGGCTAGTCTCTTGTCAACCAGAGAAATTTTGACTCCCTCAGATTTTATCATCTCGCCCCAGAGCTCATTTGAAGGGGTAAAGGCTTCCGGCACATACTTACCGGATGTAATATAATCCATTCCTGTGCCTGAGGCTATTCCTCTTATCCTGACAGAAACAGATTTCCCGTTTATCTGTATATTCGAGCTGTTAAAGTCCCTGGCACATTGAATCAGCCATCCATCTTTCCCATCTCCCGCCTTTTCCGGTGAAGAAAATATCTCTACAAAAGCATCCGTTGATTTTTCCACCTGTGGAGGATATTTTGATATATCCGGCAGTGAAGCTTTTTTATCTGCGGGTTCAAGACTAACGGGCTCTTTTCTTGCCTGAACATTATTCACAGTAATGCCTTTATACAAGTCATTGAGCACTTCTTGAGCATTTTCCTTTGTAACGACTTCAGTACTTTTTCCAAGATTTTTTGTCAGAGAAATACCACCATATATGATTGCAAAAACCAGTACAGCAATTCCGGCCAAAATAATTATCGCTTTAAAGGAATTGTTTTTTTGATACATTTTTTAATCCCCCCATTAAATATTCTTGTAGTCAGTTATTACCCTTCCACCATAAAAATTTAGGTTCTCTTAAAGATTTTTTTTTAAACCTTATCCATATCCAGTTTCAAATTTATGATTTATATAATTTTGTCCTATCTATGAGCTCATCTAAAGAAAGTATCGCTGGCATCTTCTCAATTTCGCCATCTTCCAGGCTATTAAATCTGGATACCTCCAGCAGAAGCTTGTCTAATTTGATGAGAATCTCTTCATTATCTTCTATAGCCTTAACTACATAGGAAATATATTCATTGTAGATAGCCATTTTTGTATTCATTAATTCTGAAGATAATTTCCCTTTTAAATTATTTTTTTGAAGGCTGCTGTATTCTTCTTCATCAAAGGCATTTAACTTGTTTATTATGCTCTTGATATTTATGAAAAAAATATTCTCAACCTCGGCAATAGTACTCTCAAATTTTGAATAGCTCATCTCCGTACTGTTGAATTTCTGTAGAAGAATATCCGTTATTACCTCCTTCTTCTTTTGGAATCTCTCAATCTGCTCCAGTATCATGGAAATGTCCTTCTCAAAGGTTTTTTTTCGATAACCTTCTTTAAGAGCCAAAATGCAGTCTTCCGAAGTTTTAATTTCACTTGTATGAATGATTATCTGCTTATTGGAGAGAAGGCTGTAATTGCCATAGACAAAAATTATTGCACTCATTAATATGGCAGTAGCGCCAAAGGCAGTACCAAGAACGCCTGCTCCTCCCAATTGAATGCCCAAGAGGCCGGGAGAAAATATTATTGTATCCGCTGCCGCTATTCCTATATTCAATCCAGCGATTTTCGCCAACTTGTCCCTGCTCACAATTTTCCGCCTCCTACTCCATCATTTCACTATAAATTACTAAATATTATTTATATGTTTAATTTTAGCATATGAAGTTATAATTGTCAGTTTAAATTTTTATAACTGCTGCTGCTCTGCTCAAAAAAGATCCGGGATGAGAAGCAGTACCTCAACTCATTTCCCGGATCTTAATCTTAATATTAGAAAATTGCGTTATGAATGTATTAATACCATCCATAACGCAGCTTTTCACTGTTTTATATTGCATCATTCAATTTCTCAAGAAGTTCTGCTGTATCAAAGCCGTGTACCATTGCCGCCTGTTCCAGAGATTCAGCCTGAGATGCAGGGCATCCAACACAGCCCATTCCAAAATCCATAAGTATCTCAACTGTCTGCGGATAAGTTCTGACTACCTCACCAATAGTCATATCCTTTGTCAATTTCATTATAATTCCTCCTCACCGATATTCTATATTATTATCATATAAGCGTTTTATAAAATTAACGGTGATATTTGTTACGGAAATTCAAATTTTATTTCATAAGCTTTTTAAGCAGTACCAGATGATTTTTATATGGAGGATATCTGAGTGGTATATCAAAAGGTTGGACTTTTTCAAAACACTCTTCTTGTGAGAAAAAGTATCAAAGCTTGCCTTTCCATGGTATCCACCCATACCACTGTCCCCAACTCCGCCAAAGGGCATATATGGAGTTGCTAAATGAACAACGGTATCATTTATACAGCCCCCGCCAAAGGAAGTACTTTTCATGATCAACTTTTCCCTACTTCTATCATTGGTGAAAAGATAGAGTGCCAGCGGTTTTGGGTGCTCATTCACTATTGTAACTGCCTCATCCAGAACATCAAACTCCAACACGGAAGTAGAGGTCCTAATATTTCTTCCTGTATAATAGGGTTTTCCCAAGTTACTCCGTCTATAATAGCACGGGCTATCTGCCTGCTGTTATCCGTATATTGTCTACCGTAAATTATATTACCGCCCTTCATAAGATTTAACAGTCTGTTAAAGTGCTATTAATTGTTCATTTTTGGATGATCATACTGCTGCTCTGCTCATTTCTCTTGGTTCCCTTGTATCGCTCCTTCCTATGTAAGCTTCTACCGCATGAGTCAAAGCATCTACTCCAGTTGTAGAGGTAATATGCGGCGGCAGCTTGACAGTAAGCAAAGGGTGAAGTACCGCGTAATGGGGAATCAATGTATAATTTAAACACAATATTTCCCCACCTTTTCCTAGAAGAAACTCTCCATAGCCTTAATCATATTGTAAATTATAGTATTATAGGGTACCGGAATACCGTACTTACTACCGAGCCTTACAACGCTTGCATTCAAGTTCTCAATCTCAGTCTTTATCTTCCTTTCCATATCCTGAAGGGTTGATGACCTGTGTCTATAGGTATCCGGAATCAATTCTCCATAAAAAACCCTTTTATATGCTGCCGCATCCTGCCAGTAGGTATGATAGCCTGCAGCACTCATTACCTTGAAAATTTCTTCAATAATATTATCCATTATAAAGATGGAATTTTCCGATTCCGTAAGCTTGCCATAGGATACACCAAGTACAGCACCTAAAGGATTTAATGTGCAGTTGTACAGCATTTTTGCCCATAGTGCCTTCTCAATGTCATCGGTTATCTCGCAGGGTATTCCGCCGTTATCAATTGCCTCTGCCAATGCTGAGACAGGATATATATCTTCCCCATGCAAACTTCCGATAAGAACAGGAGATGAGTGTACAGTAACTTCGCTTATATATCTTTCGGGCCTGCTGAAGCCTGTAATAACCCTGCCGGAGAATATTTGATTTTTACTGAAATATTGAAGAAAAGCCTCATCATTTCCCCATCCGTTTTGAAAAATCACAATTTTCCCGTGGGACTTCAAAATATGAGAATGACCTTTGAGGTTCTCTGCCGCTTCACTATTACTTGTACTTTTTGTACAGACCAACACGTAGTCATACTGTTTATTTTTTATCTCATCCAAGTCTTCATAAATAACTATGTCTTCAGGTGATACCTTCACTTCTTTAAAAATACCACTTCGCACAATTCCATTGTTCCTGATTGCTTCCTTTGTCCTTCCTTTGGCAACAAAATCAACGGACAATCCGGCGTCATATATGGATGCCGCAATCCCAAGTCCCACAGCACCACAACCATACAAGAGAACTTCCATAAAAAATCACCCCAATTAAAACTATAAACTATAGTCATTTTACCACGGTTGGGCATATCCTACAAAATAAATTTAGTCCAATGGCGAATAGGTACAGGAATATAAATAAAGCTCTATGCTGTCACATTAACAGCATAGGGCTTTCACATTGAATTCTATATGCTATCAGTATAAAGCTCCATTTTGAGAACCATCGGTTTTCATCAGTTCAAAATCTATTCCATTGGAGAGCTTTACTTCATAAAATAAAAGGTCATATGCTGTATTTATTTGCGAAAGTATATTACCGGTCTTTCTATAGAGCTTTGTCCTTTCGGAACCATCAATTCTTATTTTGTAAACCTCTCCCCAGGCTCCTAAAGAGTCATTGCATATATAATACAACCATCCGTCTGAAAGGTTCAAATAGCTTGGTAGGTCGCTGTTTAATCTTGTGATATTTGTTCCATCTTCTTTCATGCTGTATAGGCTTTCCATCTCCCCGAAACCGCCTCTTATGTAATATATTACTCCATCGTATTCCACAAAGCTGTACATTGGTTCCTCTGTGACCATTGTTCTGTTTGTCCCATCCATTTTCATTTTAAAGAGTCCCATTGGGTTGATTTTATAATAGAAGATCCATTCCCGGTCAACTTCAAAGGCTATGACATCATCCTCTTCAGCCACCTGGTAATCACCGCCGTCTGTTTTTAGGCGAATAAGTCTGTTGTCCTCAAGTACGTAAATATAATCGTCCATAACCTGTAAACTGCTGTATAAATGTTGCCCTTGATTCTTATAAATGACGTTATAACAGCTGCCATCAGTTTTTATTCTGCATATCCCCGGCTCAGAAATAAAAAACATCCATTCTCCAATTACATTTATATATTCTGCGGCTCTGCTGTCCAGCTTCGTTCTATCGGTTCCATCCAGCTTGATTTTGAAAAGTCCCGAGGCTGTACTGTAGTATATGCAATCACCCTGTTTACTGGCGAGGCCCTTATTCTGAATATTGCCTGCAGTATTTCCCTGCAGAGAGGTAAGTTCAAGTAACTGTTTTTTCATTCCAGCATCTGCAGTTTGTAGGAAACCTGTTTTTAAGAGGGCTACTGCTTCGGGCTTCCTCCCTTCATTTAAAAGCATATTTACAAGTTCAATATATGGACCCGTCAGTTTTGGATTAAGCTGAATTATCTCTCTAAGTTTCAATTCCGTTTCCTCAAGCCTGCCCGTGAATTTGTAGATATCCTTGAGTTCAGTAAGAAATTCCAGGTTATTGGGGGATAAAGCGAGTCCCTTATTAAGCATTGTCTCACTGTCTCCGTACTGTTTTTCTGCCTTCAAACTCCTGGCATGTTGAAGATAGACCTTTGCAAGTGCATTAATAATTTCTCTATTTGTACTTTCCTTATCCAGGGCCTCTTCAAGGAAGTATTCGGCTTCAAGAAAGCTGCCCCTATCAAGGTAAATTTGGCCAAGTACCACACGAGCCTTTATATTCTCGGGGTCCTCAGTTATTACATTCTTAAAGGCTGATACAGCCGCTTCAGTTCGACCTTCCTGTAAATACCCTTGAGCTGACTCCATATTCCGCTGTACTATTTCCGTTTGTGAACTGCAGCTTGTAGCCGAAAATACCAGAAAAACAACCCCGAAGATTGCAATTCTCCTTATTGCTAACTTCATTTAAACAATCCTCCATTTCATCCTATCGATGAATTTTACCTAAGTATATGCAGTTATGTATTACCTATATGTTATAAAGAATGTGATTTTGTTGTATGATTAATATTGAAAATAATGTGGATAAATAAAATAAACGGAGATGACAATATTATGGTTATCAACATTCTAAAAGGTACAGCGGCACACTTGGAGGACTGTTATGATGCTTTGATGAAATCGGACATAGAAAGAGCTTATTTCCAGGATTTTGATCCCCAAATATTTTGATGGATGGTTTGAAAAATAAAGAGATTGATGTTGCACTTGACATTAGTAAAAATTTTTTGGGCTTCATGTGGTATGAAAGATATGGAGCCTTTGGAATGCATACATATCTTCATATGATTGCAGTAAAGGAAAAGTATAGGGGAACATCTGATTGTAAAGACCAGGCCTATGGCTTAGTTTTAACATTATCTCCAAAGGTACGGACAATAGAATGAAGAGCCTCTCCAGGGTTCTCTTTACCATCTGGAGAGGCTTTCCATTTCAGAAGCTTTATTCATGATAAATATTTGAAAAATCTGTCATCATATTGTATTCCAATCTATATTTCTTTAGTTATTTTATATA
>JAUZPH010000077.1 GCA_030706065.1 Bacillota bacterium
ACTTCCTATGTTCATCAGCGGAAGAAGAAAGAGGGAAAGGGCATTAGAACTGCTGGATATGGTGGGATTGTCCAATAGGAAGAACAATAAACTCTATGAGCTTTCCGGAGGTGAGCAGCAGAGGGTAGCCATTGCCATTGCCCTGGCCAACAGCCCGAAACTTCTGCTGGCAGACGAACCTACCGGAGCACTGGACACAAAAACCGCTGCTCAGGTGCTGGAGGTATTCAGAACTGTAAACAGGCAGCTGGGAGTAACAATAATAATAGTAACCCATGACAACAGCCTTTCGAACCAGGTCAACAGAGTTGTTGCCATAAGGGACGGCCGCACCAGCAGCGAATTCATAATGAAGAGGTCCTACAAACAGGAACTGGAGGAGCTGGAGCATTCTGAAGAGGCGGCGGTGGTTCAGAAAACCAGAGAAGAGAGTCATGAAGAACTCATAGTTTTGGACCAGCACGGAAGGCTTCAGCTTCCCGCTGAGTATGTTGAGGCCCTTGGCCTCAAAGGCAAAAACAAGGTCAAGGTAGAAATGGGTGACGGCGAGATAATAGTCAAGTCTCCGCAGTAGTGGGGACGGTTCACCATTATTCATCATTTTTGGACAGGCTTTAGTGAAAAGCTCAGGAGCAGGTACGGCAGCGTGCCTGCTTCTCTGTTTGGGACGGTTCCTCATTTTTTCGCAGGTTGCCGGTACAGTTCAATTTTTTTACAATAATAACACCATGTGAATCATTGTGGTATAATTGGTAATATAAGTATGTGAAATATTTATTTAAGTAATGGGGGATTTACAATGTGGCCAAAGAAAAATCTTAAAATGTCTTTTGCTATGGTTATTATTGCTGTTTGTGAAGCCGTATTCCTTACAGGCTGCAGCCTTCTGCCCAAGGAGAAGAAAGTGTTGGCTCCGCCTTTAATCCAGCCTAAAAAGCAGGAATACCAGGTGTATGAAGTTACAAGGGGCGATATAACAAGGTCAATTAATAGTGTCGGAAGTATAATTTCCACAAGTGAAGCTGATGCGTTTGTGAAGGAAAATGGGAGAAGAATTAAGAATGTAAGTGTAAAGCTAGGCAGTATGGTAAAGAAAGGGGACCTGCTCATAGAACTGGATTCAGAGAACACAGAAAGTGATTTGACGCTGGAAAAGTTTATTCTGCAGAAAGTAGAGCTGAGCTACGAGAAAACAATGCAAAGCGGTGATGACTATGCAAAAAAGATGGCGGAGATTGATTTGAATATGGAGAAGTATAAGGTGCAGCAGATGGAACAGCGTATAGCAGCTGCCAGAATTACGGCACCTATCAGCGGTAAGGTCATAAATGTGACAGCTCTTAAGGAAGGAGATGCAGTTGAGGCATACAAGGCTTTGGCAACAGTAGCGGATCCCGATAGCCTGAAAATTGTGTACAATGCTACAGGTAATACCGATACCAAAACAGGTATGAAGGTTGAACTGACCTACTCGGGCAAAGTCTATGAAGGGGTTGTTGAACAGATACCTGACAGCGGGAAATACAAGGATCATATAATTATCAGTCCCAATACAAAGATAGACGGTGCCAAGCTTGGTGACAGCATCGATATAAACATCATAATTCAGTCGAAGAAAGATACTCTGATAATACCGAAGTCTCTTATCAAAAGCTTTTCCACTGTTAAAAGTGTTGAGGTACTGGATGGAGATAAGAAATATAGTGCGGTAATAGAAACAGGAATAGAAACTACTACTGAAGTAGAAATCCTGTCCGGGCTCAAGGAAGGACAGAAATTAATCTTAAGGTAAGAGGGATAAGAATGGCGTTAATCAAGATAGTTCTGAGAAAGATGTATAAAAACAAAGGTTTTGTCCTATTTTTACTGACGGGCCTTCTCATATCGTCCGCTCTTATGAGCAGTATTCCGCTGTATACACAAGGAGTTCTGCAAAAGGTTCTGGTTAAGGACATGGAGGATTTTCAAAATAAAAGCGAGATATATCCGGGAACCTTTTCCGTTAAGATCTTTGCAAATGACTCTGCTTCCACTAATGAATTAAAGGGTGTGAAGGATAAGGATAGATTTCTGAATGACAGGGTTAAGGACTTTTATAAAAGGCTGGTGGATAACTCCTTAAGCATAGACAATTACATGAAAAACAAATTTTCCAAAGAGATGCCGCTGGACACACAGGCAGTATGCTCTACATTTACTACAGAGCCAAAGACGATAGTTCATGACAATTTTCAGCCGGGAGATTTTGACGACAGCACCTTCTGCAGAATCAAGACCTTGAGCGATTATGAAAATCATATTAAACTCGTTGAAGGCAGGCTGCCGGCAAAGGAAAAGACTGATGAAGCATACGAAGTATTGATTTCCATTGGCGCACAGGAAAAACTCCAGCTTTCCCTTGACAGGGTATACGTTATGAGCGATACCGAAAAAAAAGGCTTTGAACCTATAAAGGTTAAACCTGTCGGTGTATTTGACCAGAAGGATGATGATGGAATATACTGGTCAGCCTGTAATATAGATACTTATGATGAATCTGTAGTCATGAATGAGCAGCAGATGCTTAATGATGTTTTAAAGGTATGTCCTACACAATTGGATACAGTCAATTGGTACTATTCAGTTGATTATCATAAACTTACTCTTGATAACAATGGACAAGTTGACTCCGCCTGCAGAAAGATTATCAATGACCTGAAAGATATCAGAAGTACTACTGAAGTAAAATTTGAGCTAAGCAATATAGTATATGGCTATTCCTCTAAGGAAAGCCGGTTAAAAGATACCATGTGGTCTCTCGATGTACCGGTAATGATAATGCTTTCCATATATCTGTTTATGGTATCGAATCTAATTGTGAACAAAGAAAGAAATGAAATAGCACTTCTCATAAGCAGGGGAGCAAGCAGATTGCAAGTGGTTTTCGGTTACTTTGTGGAAGGGCTTATTTTGGGAGTTATTGCCATGGCCCTTGGCCCGATTTTAGGCCTGTACCTGACTAAGATTTTAGGGGCGTCCAGCGGTTTTCTGCAGTTTGTGGACAGGGAGGCCATATATACCCGTTTAAGCCTTGAGAGCTTTGAGTACTCAATGCTGGCGGTTGTTATCTTCCTTATAACTCTCCTGGTACCTGCCTACAAGGCAAGTAATACAAGTATAGTTGACCACAAGAGGAAGATATCCCGGGAGAAACTGACTGCAATCTGGCAAAGGACATATATCGATGTAGTATTACTTGTCATAGCTGCTTATGGCTATTACAGTTTCAGTCAGAGGCAACAGAACCTGAAGCTTGCAGCAAGCTCTGACGGCAGCTTCCAGATAGATCCACTGCTGTTTTTTGTACCCGTATTATTTATCCTGGGAATGAGCCTGTTATGTCTGAGGCTTTATCCTCTGTTTTTAAAGCTGGTGTATAGAATCGGGAAGAAATTTTGGCCGCCTTCCATGTACGGAACTTTAATACAGGTTTCACGTTCCTCT
This sequence comes from Bacillota bacterium, assembly GCA_030706065.1. GTDB lineage: Bacteria > Bacillota > Clostridia > Clostridiales > Clostridiaceae > JAEZDX01. The sequence continues at coordinate 3,484 of JAUZPH010000077.1, forward strand.
GTAAGCTATCATTTTCTAATGGTGTTTATAATGCTTACTCTATCTATTGGTACGTACAGCGCCACTGCGGCAAGAACCTTAAACATGAATGGAGAAGAGAGGATAGAGTTTAAGAATGGTGCAGACATAGCTTTGAACATAATGTGGCTCGAACAACTTGATACTGAGGACCCCAGGAATATATTACCGCCATCTGCCACGAAAAAAGATGTTCCGGATCCTCCGCGTTATATAGAGCCGCCAATTGAGGACTTTGAAAAGCTTCCCGGAGTGGAACATGTGGCAAGAGTATTCAGACATGATGGCGTAACTGTATCGCTGAAAGGTTCAAGTAATGAAGATGTCAGCATTATGGGGATAGACCCCTATGACTTTGGCAATGTAGTATTGTACAGGAACGGGCTGCTGCCGTATCACATAAATGAATATCTAAATCTTCTGTCTGCAGAAACCTCAGCCTGTCTTATATCAACACAAATGAGCAGGGATACCGGGTTGAGAGTCGGTGATTCCTTTACTGCAAGCTGGGGCCCCAACAGTCCTGTAGTATTCAATGTATATGGTATAGTCGACTATTGGCCATCCTATCTACCAGTGATAAAACCGGATTCAGGAGGGACAGAACCTAAATTTATGGTAACGAATCTGCCATATGTTGAGGATAATATATGGAAGGAACCGTATAATATATGGTTGAAGCTGAAGCCGGATACCGATAAGCAGGAAATTTACAATACTCTGGCAGCAAATCCTCCTACAATAATTAACGGAATTGCGGATACAGAGGAAGAGATTATAGATCTCAGGAATGATTCCTCCCAGCTGGCAATAAACGGGTCACTGACCATGGGTTTTATCATCAGCGGACTCATCTGCTTCCTTGGTTTTATATTATACTGGGTGCTGTCCCTGAAGGAACGGAGCCTCCAGTTCGGTATAATGAGGGCTATGGGATTATCCTCAACCCAGCTGAAGCTTATGATGGTTTGGGAGCAGGTACTGACCTCCGGAGTGGCTATGGTGGTTGGGACGTTGGTTGGCCTGTTGTGCAGCAGATTCTATGTAGAGTTCTTCCAGCTGTCTGCAAGCTATGCGGAGCAGACTCCGCCCTTCAGGGTAATATCGGAATTGGCGGACAGGATGAAGGTTTACGGATTCATAGGCGTAACCATGATACTGGGCCTCGGAATTTTAATATATCTCCTTTCCAGAATTAAGATAAGTAATGTAATAAAGTTGGGTGAAGATTAAATGGGGACGGTTCACCATTATTCAGCAGTTTTGGACAACCATAACTGTTTTGAAAAACATTGAATGAAAAGTCACATAACAGATGAGTAAAGGGAGTCCTGGAGGACTCCCTTAGTATCAGGTCATATTTTTTGACGCCGTAACCAGATCATAGATATCTATTATATTGTCGGAATTTATATCATATTTTTGGATTGTGCTCCAACTGCCGGAAGTGTTATCCTTGTTATAATTTTGAGCAATAAGGCCGATATCGGTAATTGTTACCTGGCCGTCTCCGTTTACATCACCAATTAAGCCGGAGCCTGTTGTAAAGCTGAAGGTGTAATCCTGAGCCAAAACATTTCCGACCCAGTCTCTGAGTCCGCCCTGCTTGATTGTAACACTGTAGGTTGTATTGGGCTTAAGAAAGGTGGAGGGAGTAATGGTAAAATCTTTCCCGTTATACTTGAATTCAAAAGGAACCGAGGTACCATTGGTACTTACATCTGCCAACAGCGATTTATCCTTTTCAGGAACCGCAAATATGAATTTGTTGAAGCTTATGACTATGTCGGCGTTAGTGGATATACTTTTCGAGGAAGCAGCTGGGGAAGAGCTTACTACAGCGGTAGCCTTCGTATCATAAATCATAAAGTTTTTGGAGGTTTCAGGCAATCCACCTGAAAGTATGACAAATCCTGAAGGAAGAGCAGTAATATCGTGAACGTAGTTATCCCCAATAGGGAAGGATATCACAAATCTGCTTTCTCCCGGGGACTTTTTATAAATGCTTGCATCTTCGTCTGGGGGATAATTTATACAGAAAAGCGTACCATCCGGTCCTTTAACTATCTTATCCGTCGTCAAAAAAACAGGGTCACCCTCACGTTGAGTATCCTCGGAGAGAGACAGGTCCTGTCCTACCTTGTATATCTTTGATGTGCCGTCGGCGAAGGGAACTACAACTTCCAGTTCATTATCCTCGTTAAAGAACTCGTTTGATATTTTGCCAAGGCCCATGGAACTTACATTGATTTTTCGCGGGGTTGTGAGATCATGATATTCATATATATATATGGTGCCACCATTTTGCTCACTCTTATAAAACATCATATACACATTGTCATATTTATCTGGTTTGACTCCGTAAAAAACAACATTATCCCCATGTCCTAGTTCATCATATACTGAATTGCAGTTTCCTGAAGAGGTTGTACTATCTGGAGAAATCCTGCTGAAGTCGCCGGTGGACCATCGGCTTACGACAAAAATATTTCCCTTGGAGTCTAAAGTTAAAATATCCGGCTCGGATATGGAATCGGGTAATTGTTTTATTATAGTGCTGTTATTGTTGGAGTCCAAGGTACATATTTTTTTACCATCAACATAAATCAGTTTGTTGTTATACAATTTTGTCAGATAGTGATCATAGATAGATTCAATATTACATGGCTGAGTTTTATATAATATTCCATCGGCATTAATCCAGGTAAGATACTTTGTCCCAACAGGGCTTATGCTGCAAAAGACCCCATTGTCGCCGGCATCCTTATAAAATTGACTGTTATCGTAAACCCAGCTGCGAATACTGATATTTTCATCAACCCCATCCTTCATTAGCTGCAAATTGGAAAAATCGGCAGTGGTGAAATTACTTATGTCCTTTGCAGCCAAATAATTTTGTCCGCTGTAAGTCCCATTTATTGTATAGACAGTAGCCAGCGAACCGTTGGATACAGTTTTCACAAGGTTGATGTCAATTACCCAGGGATTATTTGCAGTATCTAGTGTTATGGCTTTTCCGTCGGTCAAATTGAAATCTCCCAACAGTGGTCCGGCGTTGGATAGATGAGAAAGCTTGTCTGACGTTAATGCCCATATTGTTCCGTCGGAGGACAGTTTAATGTCCGATGCTGAGTGGCTTAAAGATATATTAGTTCCGGATAGGTCAGGCTTGATTTTCATAATCTCGGTAATGGCAGTACCTGAGATAAGATTATCTCTGCTGAGATAGATTTCGCCTGAATATTCGCCGACAAATTTAGCATTTGTATAATATGTGGAGTAGTACATGTAACTGGTGTTTTTGCCGGTGGAAGGGCTTATTCTATATACTGTTATGTATTTCCCGTTCTGGGCATACCAGCAGTTGCCACTGCTGTCCACGTAAGCAGTAAAGGTTGAAGCCGTTGGATCTTCTCTTAAATTGGGATAGTCCTCCAGCCTGTTGTAATTTGTTACAGTTCCGCTGGCTAAATCAATCTTCTTGATGTAGTGAGATTTTGCACCATCCGCTGTTGTTTCTTCACAAGGCCCCACAAAAAGGCTGCTTCCTGACTTTAAAATTTTCGCATTAATGCAGTCAGAGTTCAAAGCAAGGGCCTTTGAAGTCCCTTCTTTAATAATGGTAAGCTTGTTTGCTTTTGTGAGGATTAATTCATAGTCCCCCAAATAGCTTATATCTGTTGGGGCATCTTCGATAAGATACTTATTCCAGATTGCAGTGGTTCCGGAGTTCAGGGTCTTCCAGGATGCTGAATCCGTTGAGGTTGCGTGTACGGTATAATCTCTTTGTATTGAGTTGTCTTTTATGCCAAAACTATTGATTGTTAAACATGCACCTAGGAAAAAACTGATGGCTAACAATCGTTTCTTCAAATATAATACCTCCCTTGATTACTTTTACAGCTTTATTATAGCACCTGCTTGAATAAATGTTAATAAATGTAAGGATGTATGGAAGATATTTTCTTGGATCAGTAACCATCAGTATTGAATAAATAATGTCAATTACATATTCCCCAGGCTAACTCTGTTAAGATATCTTGTAGCCACTTCCTGCGCTCTGTGCATGAACTCCACATCCGTAGGCGGATTCTCAAGCTTATACCGAGGGAAGTATCTTGAGAGGTGGAGTGGAATATCCTTATCTATGTTGGCAAGGAATTTTGAGATGTCTTCCACTTCCTCCAGACTGTCGTTTTCACCGCTGACGAGAAGTGTGGTTATCTCCACGTGACACTTCGGTGCTGCAACTTCAATGGTTTTTAGAACAGGCCTCAGGCTTCCGCCGCAAACCTCATGGTAGTACCGATTGGTGTAACTCTTCAAGTCGATATTCATGGCATCCACATAAGGCAGCAGTTCCTTAAGGGGTTCCTCGCTGATATACCCGTTGCTCACCAGGACTACCGAAGCGTCTTCCTTTGTTTCCTTAAGAAGTTTTGCGCAGTCATAGACATATTCGTACCATATTGAGGGTTCATTATAGGTAAAGGCAATACCGATATTATCCTCCGTAGTAAGTACCAGCTCTACCAGCTTTTCTTTAGGAAGGTACTCACTTGGTGCTTTATGCTGGGATATGCTGTGATTCTGGCAGAAGCCACATATAAAATTGCAGCCGAAGCTTCCCACAGACAGAATATATGTGTCGGGCTTATAATAGTATAGGGGCTTCTTTTCTATAGGATCCAGGGAAATTGATGTGATTTCGCCATAGTTCAGGGAGTAGAGTACTCCATCTTCATGCTTCCTCACATTACATTTGCCCACATGGCCATTTTCTATGACACAGTTATGGGGACACAGATAGCAGTGAAGTTTATCTTCCAGTTTTTTGTAAAACATTGCTTTTGTTTTCATGGCATCAACATCCTTTACTCATTCTTCCGTATGTCTTACTACCTCGAATTTTTCAATGGTGTAATCTTCTCCGGCCCTAATACCGGCTTTCTGACATGCAATAGACAGTTGTTCGTCCACAGTGTCCACCCCTTCAAGATCCGGGAGCAGAAGACCACGTTTTCGGCCGCTGGATACAATGACACCATACCTTTTGGGGTCCAGCTCCGGTCTTTGGGCAGGTACCGGCTCTTCCAGCACATCGACGGAAAAGTCTATATCCAGAAGTTCCTCCTCCTCCACCTCTCCGAATCTTGGGTCGTTAAGCCCTGCTTCAATGGCGTTTCTCATTATCTCTTCCGCTATGGAGCCGGTGGTAGGAAGGAAGGTTCCAATGCAGCCTCTCAATTCGCCATACTTCTTCAAGGAGACGAAAACGCCTCGCTTTTTCTCCCTCATTTCCGCAGTGACATATTCGGGTACTTCTTCGAGTTCCCTGCCTGTAGTGATATAGGTGGTCAGGCTCTGCCTTGCAAGCCTCACATATGAATCTCTCTGATTATGTTTTTTGTTATGAGCCTCCCGGCGCAGTCCTTCCAATTCCGCAAGCTTTGAACCGCCCTCTGAAAGTATATTAAACCTTACTATGCCGTAGCCTACGCCAAAGGTACCTTCATAGCTTAGAAGGTCGCCGTTGAATTTGAAGCCCTCAAGGGCACCCAGCATTATAAGAACGGATCTTCTGCCGCATTCTCCGGCATCACATACAGTTTCCCGATCTATATTAAATACGCCCAGCACATCACCCTGCTGCAGGAGCTGAAGAAATTCCCTGTCAAACTTTTCGCCGTGAGGATGATAGTCATAGGGGCCGTCATCCTTCAATCTGTGGGACAGGTCTCCGCTGGCAATGAAAACTACTTTTTCACCCAATTCCTTAACAGCTTTACTTATGATTTCACCAAATTTATAAAGTTCAATATCTCCCAGAGGAGCATAGGTTATATGGACGAGTTTATAATTGCTGTAATATTTGTTGATAAAGTATAGGGGGACCATAACACCGTGATCAAGCTTAACGGTTATATTGTAGCTGCTGAGCAGTCTGTTATCCGCCATTACTACAGGAATCCCTTCTTCTGACGCCAGTTCAAAAATCTTATTGGTGAGAGCCTTGTCAGTGGCAATTTCCATTGAAACCTGATGTGCCCTAAAGTCCTTCAGGCTTCCCCGGAGCGGATCTTCATAGGCAAGGGCTATGGCGTCCCCAAACATGGTACCGTGGGGAGATACAATCACTATGGTATCCGGTGCCAGCCGTGCGATTTCTTCTCCCACCTTATACATGCTGTCGCTGGTGGCGCTGATTTTTTCCTCTTCGCCTCTTCCCACCTCGGGAATTACAATAGGAGGATGAGGCATTAAATAGAAACCCTGTATGGTCATAAGATCACCTCGTATATTTTATTTATAAAAGAATAGGGTCGATAGTTTTGCTGGGACATCGCCCTGAAAAAGTCCATTTCCTCTACGGACAGGAATTTCGGTATATCCAAACTTAGTTTTACCTATTATATTTATAAAATTACCACACTTAATTGAGAACATGAAATTCATTAAAAATAAAAAATAAAGAACAAATTGTACTCATCAGTACAAAAATGTGGAGTATAATGGTACAATTAAACTAAGGAACAATTTGATGCGGTTAATGGAGATGATCGTATGCCGGTAAAGATATTAACAGATAGTACAAGCTATATAAACAAAAGGCTGAGAGAGGAACTGGACATCAGGGTTATTTCAATGAATGTAAAATTTGATGATGAAAGCTTTAAAGAGACGGATATCGATAATGAAAGCTTCTACAGGAAGATGGAGCAGAAGGGAATACCAATGTCATCCCAGCCTGATATAGGAGAGTTCAAGGAAGAAATGACAAGGGCCGTAGAACAAGGCCACAGCCTGCTTTGTATATTCGTATCTTCGGATATGAGCGGTACATATTCCACAGCTTTCATGATAAGAGATATGGTGCTTGAGGAATACAGGGATGCACAGATTGAGATAATGGATTCCCGGGTCAACTGCATGCAGCTTGGCTTTGCAGCAATTGTAGCTGCAAGGGCAGCTAAAGAAGGAAAGTCCCTGCAGGAGGTTAAAGCTGCAGCAGAAGAAAATATAAAGAGGAGCAGATTCCTTTTCATACCGGACAACCTTCAGTACCTAAAAAAGGGAGGGAGAATCGGAGGTGCCGGTGCACTGCTTGGAGGGCTTCTGAAGATAGTCCCTATACTCACCGTGGATGGTGGAAAGACTTCCATAACTGCAAAGGTCAGGACGAAAAAAAATGCAGCCGCCGCCATGGTGGAAAGGGTGGCACGGGAGATTAAGGACTACGGCACTGGAGAAATAGCAATCCATCATATAAAGTGTTTAGATGAAGCCAGACAGCTGGTGGACAGTGTCAAAAAGGCTTTGAACATGAACATGGATATACCTATATGTGACATCGGTCCGGTTATCGGGCTTCATGTCGGGCCCGGCGCCATTGGAATTGTATACTACACAGAAAGGCCTATGAGATAATGGGTCGAGGTATTCTTCTCTATGCTCCGCTTTTTTATAGTAAAACTGAAAAATATAAATTTGCTGGGTATTGATTTTTTCAAACTGCAGCAAAGCTATGCACTAATAAACACGTACTGTAAAATTGGAAAATGTATGTTGAGGTGGATTGAAATGATATTGATAGTTATCTCCTTCGTTTTTGGCATTGTCGGATTTTTTCTGGGTGGAGCGATTGGTGGCCTTTTAGGTGCAGTTGGACTGGGCCTAATGGGAATGTTGAGTCCTGCACTGTTTATTCTTGAACAGTTATACAAGAA
>JAUZPH010000078.1 GCA_030706065.1 Bacillota bacterium
GGGGCCATCGCTGCTGGAATGGGAAGATTGGGGCTCAGGGCCAAGCCAAAGTCCATGTCGCGGAAGCAGGCCTGTGCAGCCATTGGACAGGTAAGGCTCATGCACATGTATGACAAGTTTTTCGGAGAATATGGAAAGACAACGGCTCAGATTCTAATCACCAGGGATGATATGGAGGACAGGATGAGGCTTAAGCATGCAAAGAATACTTTTGCTGCGCTGCTTAAAGACAAGGCTATCCCCATAGTAAACGAAAATGATGCCATCACCACCGAAGAAATTAAAATCGGTGATAACGACACTCTGTCTGCCCATGTATGCAAGCTGGTAGAGGGGGATTTATTAATCCTATTATCCGATATAGACGGTCTGTATGACTGCAATCCTACCTGTAACAAGGATGCAAAGCTTATTAACTATGTGAAGACTGTTAACGAAGAAGTCGTATCCTCTGCGGAAGGGGCAGGTTCATCCCTGGGCACAGGCGGAATGATAACCAAACTGAATGCTGCAAGGATAGTAAACAGCACCGGAGCGGCAATGGTCATTGTTAACGGCTCTGCACCGGATATTCTGAGCAGGGTGATAAGCGGGGAAAATATCGGTACATTTTTTGACTGTGAATAAAGGGGCTGTGTAAAAATATTAATAATTAATTTGGGGTGATTATATGGATATAAGAGAATATGTAATCGAAAAGGCTAAGGCTGCAAAAGAAGCTTCGAGATACATGAATTGTGCCCACAGCAGCACAAAGGACAATGCACTCAGAGCCATGGCCCAGGCATTGATGGATAATATCGATAATATTATTCAGGCAAACAGTTTGGATATGGAAAAGGGCGAGAAGACAGGGCTTTCAAAAGGCATGCTGGATAGACTTTTATTAAACAGGAAGAGAATTGAGGGGATGGCCTCCGGGCTTTCGAAAATTGCTGATCTTCAGGATCCTATAGGAGAGGCAATAAGGGCCTGGAAGACTCCGGACAACTTAACTATTTCTCAGATAAGGGTTCCGCTTGGAGTCATAGGAATAATATATGAAGCAAGGCCTAATGTTACTGTAGATGCCGCAGGGCTATGCATAAAATCCGGTAACACAGTAATACTCAGAGGCGGTTCCGAGGCAGTGAATTCAAACAAAGCCATAGCTGACATAATAAGCAGCGCAGGAGTCAAGGCAGGGCTGCCGGAAGGTTTTCTGCAGTATCTGGAGAATACCGACAGAGAAGCAGTGAAGGTGCTTATGAGGCTCAATGAGTATGTGGATGTGCTTATCCCAAGGGGCGGCGCAGGCCTCATCAAAACCGTGGTGGAAAATTCAACGGTTCCCGTTATAGAGACCGGAGTGGGTAACTGTCATGTCTTTGTGGATGAAAGTGCAAATTTCGATATGGCAAGGGACATAGTGATTAATGCAAAGACACAGAGGCCTGCAGTGTGTAACGCCATGGAAACGCTGCTCGTCCATTCTTCCATTGCGGATAAATTCCTGCCTTATCTGAAAGAGGGCCTTGATAAATATAATGTAGAACTCCGGGGGTGCAGGAAAACAGCAGCCATTCTGGAAAATATCAAAGAAGCCTGTGAGGAGGACTGGGCCGCCGAGTATCTGGATTTAATCATGGCAGTGAAGGTTGTGGATTCTCTTGAGGAAGCGGTAGATCATATTTACAAATATAGTACAAAACATTCCGAGGCTATTATCACAGAGAACTATTCCAATGCCGAAAGGTTCCTCAATGAGGTTGATGCAGCAGCAGTGTACGTCAATGCTTCCACAAGGTTTACCGACGGCGGTGAATTTGGCTTTGGAGGAGAGATAGGCATAAGTACTCAGAAGCTCCATGCCAGAGGACCCATGGGCATAAAGGAACTTACAAGTACCAAATATGTGATACATGGACAGGGACAGGTAAGGAAATAAGTATAGAAGGAATGCTGCAGAGCTTTTATTGAAAAAGTTTTGCAGCATCCTTTTGAATTGAGTCAGAAGTGGAACTTATTATATGTTAACAAGGTGCGTCATTTTTTCAGACAAGGGTATATGCTGTCAGTGTTGGTTATTACACCAATTTGCCTGAATCCCGCATTTCCACTAATTCTGCAGGATAGGGTTCAAAAAAGCTCTGAGACTTAAGATAGCCGATATCAAACCTGATTATATAAGCTTTAACAATATTCAAGGGAGTGCTTAGAGGAAGCTGACCCTTCCTGTATTTTTCAATACTGTCCAGTATAAATTGCTTTTCTGCGGTTGAAATATCTTTGCTGAAATAGCCAAAGGCGTGCTGCAGTATGTTTATATTTGTAGTGTATCTGGCGCTCCTTGAGAGGGCAAGCCTCAGATGATATTCATACAATCTGTACAGCTCTCCCGGTTGATAATGTTGGTGATTTGCCAAAATTCTTCCCATTTCCCTTGACTCCTTAATGCTGAAGGAGTTCAAGAGCATTTTGTTCCGAGTGTGGAAATTGAGCAGGGCATCCATGGAAAATTCCCTTTTAATAAACCTAAACTCTGATAGGATAAAGAGCTTCGTCAGGAAAGCTTCCCTTATATTAAAATTGGACAACCTACCTTCGTCCTCCATAGGGTACCCTGGAAATTTCTCAGAGAGTATCTCTGCGAAGATGCCTTTTCCTTTTTTTGAGGGTCCTCCGCCACCGGAATTACTATATATCTTTACATCCTTTATTCCGCAGGAAGGTGATCGACTCTTAAAGATAAAGGCATCCACTTCTCCTAAATTATCTGTAAACTCTTTGGAAAAGCATGTTAGCTGATCTGTATAATCATAAAGAGATTTGGATTCAACGAGAAAATGGGATCCGGCTTTTTCTATAATTCTAAGGGCCTCTCTGGGTGTAGGGAGCCCAATGTCACATTCAGGACAAACTGTTATAAACTCAACATGATTCCTGAGGCTTTCTATAGTGTTATCTCGTACCATCCCTCCGTTAAATCGGCAGTTTTCAAAACCTAAACACCGGCTTACACAGAGTACCGGCGATTCATTAATAATCATCCGCAAAACTCCATTCCATATTAGAGTGTATATAAAGGGTTTTAATATCGAAGCTTAACTTATACATGCTTCAAAATACTGAATTTCCAACAGTTTTTGGGCATGTATAAGTTAATATCTGAGTATAAAACCCTATATCTCTTAGTTTTTATTCTGTGTTCAATTTTATTCTCTTAAGTGAAAATGCAGGTTTCCTTGTATGTACATAATAATATGCAAATTACGCATAATAGATATAATATTTATGTGTATTTTTAATATAAGGGGTGTTTTTATGGTTTTTATAGGAGGCAATACCGGAGGTACAACTCTAGTACCTTTTTTCTTCAATGGTGACAACGATGCATATTCTGACAGTTCAAAGATTGCACATGATATGTATAACGTATATGTAAACAAGGATTATGTAGGGAAAAAGGTAGTAGTAGCACAAGGCGAAAGGGTGGAGGATATAAACAGTTTCTTGAAGGTTCAGGGCTTTGATAACCTTGACTCGGAACTGGTGGGAAACAGCTACAAAATAAATTGCAGCCCGAATGAAAGCAAAAGAGTTAAGGATGCATTATCTGTTTATTTGAGTATAAGATAAAATGAAATGCAGGGGGTGCTAAACTCCTTGCATTTCATTTTATTTCTTGATAAAGCCTAAAAAGAGAGCGGTTTTACCCACTCCCTTTATGTATTCAATATTTTACTTGAAATATCTGCCTAACAAACCCTTGAAGGCTGCACCATGTCTAGCTTCGTCCTTACACATTTCATGAACTGTATCATGAATTGCATCAAGATTGAGTTTCTTTGCCAGTGTTGCAAGGTCTTTCTTTCCCTGACAAGCTCCATGCTCTGCATCTACTCTTAACTGTAAATTTTTCTTTGTATCTGCAGTTACCACTTCGCCAAGAAGTTCTGCAAATTTTGCTGCATGCTCTGCTTCTTCAAAAGCAATTCTCTTGTAAGCCTCGGCAACTTCCGGGTAACCTTCCCTGTCAGCCTGTCTACTCATTGCAAGGTACATGCCAACCTCTGTACATTCTCCGACAAAGTTAGCCCTTAAGCCTTCCAAAACTTCAGGGTCAACTCCTTTAGCTACACCAACAACATGCTCATCAGCCCAGGATAGCTTGTCTGCATCCTTTTCAAGGAATTTTTCTCTTGGAGCCTTACATATTGGACAGCTTTCCGGTGCTTCTTCTCCCTCATAAACATATCCGCATACTGAACAAACAAATTTTTTCATTTTCTCATTCCTCCCAATAAAATTAAATAATAATTTTCTATAATTATATGTATCTTGTTCGTCTGACAGGTAATATTATATAATAACTATTATTAAAATGCAACCCTTTTTTCATATAATTTACTAATAAGCTCAAGTTTTTTCCCCAAAAGTTAAAAGCGGGGAGTTTGTAAGGGATTGACACCGGAATTAAAAGATAAGCTCACCAACTGGTAATTCAACCCCCTTTGTCCCCACTTTTAAATTTGATATTCAATTACAGTTAAGGTATTACTTTAGTGATAGTGAACATACTGTCAAGGAGGTACCAATTCATCGGTGCTGGCTTGCCAAGAGCCCAATAACTTGTACCTCTTAGTCCCAATTCGTTGACAAGCAGGTATTTGGCGTAGAGGCTCCGTACGTCTTCAAACCATACCACATGCTGTCTACCACTTCCATCAGTGTAATTGAAGAATGGAGAAGAGGATTTGGCATCATATCTGATGGAAGCATTATTTCTTGCAGCGATATCCACTGCCTCGATATAACCTACAGCTTTTGCATATTCACTTCTTGGAGTATAAGGCAGAGTCCAGTCATAGCCGTAAAGCGGAATTCCCATCATTATTTTCTTTGGAGGGATTACAGAAATTGCATATTCAATAACCTTCCTGACTTCATTTAATGGGGCTACGGCTAGTGGAGGACCTCCGGACCATCCCCATTCATAGGTCATCAGTATGACAAAGTCTGCAATCTGACCATGAGCTCTGTAGTCATGGGCTCCATGCCATGCACCTTCAGTTACATCGGAAGTTTTAGGTGCCAAGGCTGTTGCGAGTATATAATTAGGATGGAGCCGTGCAGCAAGCTTTCTCAGGAAATTGTTATAGGCTTCCCTGTTTTCCGGTGAGATCCTTTCAAAATCTACTATAACACCATAATAGCCTTTCTGCTGTACCAATGACATAATGTTGTTTATTAAAGTGGTTTGAAGTTGATCATTGGTCAATATTCTGTTTATCAGTTCCGTATTAAAGCCGCCGGTGGCGGAACTGATGTTGGTCACTGAAAGCAGTGGAGCAGTACGGAATTTTTTTGCGGTGTTTATGATATTCTGGTCATCTAATGGCGCAAGCCCTGCGGTTTCAGTGACCTGATGGCTGAAGGGAGAAATATATGTCAAATAGGGGGCAGCTTCGTTGACAATAGGAGTCTCTCTTTCCGGAGTTGAGGGGATAATAAAACCGTTGGTTTCAATAACTCCATATTTTTTTGGTTTTTCAGGAATAACAAGTACTGTACCAGGGGCTACGGCAGTTGGATTGGTAATGTTACTTGCTTCAATTATACTCTGCGGTGTCACACCGTACCTAACTGCAACGGAGTATATGGTCTCACCCGGTCGTAAGGTATAGGTAGCGCCGATACCCGGAACCACTATAGACTGGCCTACTACAAGGTGAGGAATCTGATCCAGGCCATTTGCACTTATCAGTTTGTTGACGTCCACACCATATTGACGTGCAATTGAATATGGGGATTCACCGGAGCTGACAACATGAATTTTCAATAACAGCACCTCTCAAATATTTTTACCATATTATTATACTCAGAAGTGTTCAATGGGTTATAAAATTGGATAAAAATAGTTCCTATGAATAAAAAAATATGTTTATGTACAATATATATAGAAAGTAATAAAATCTTCACATTGAGCTGTCCCAAAATACCCAAGAGGAGGGTTTATGGGACAGCTCAATGTGATTAGATTTTCACTTTCTATATAGATATCCAACTTCAACTAAAATTTTAACTTGCCCGAAAACCTGTTGAAGAATCAGGATTTTCGAACAAGTTAAAATTAAGTTTACGTAAAGAATATCCGATATAACATACCGGAAACGGAGTTTGTCGTTGTTTATCCAATTATTTGGTGTTATATTTAAGTGGTGAAACTTACATAATGAAGGAAAGGGTGGTAATATGCCAAGGGTTTTAAAAAATTTGAAGCCGGAAAGGGTGTTTTATTTCTTTGAGGAAATTTCCGGAATTCCAAGAGGCTCCGGAAACGAGAAGGGAATAAGCGACTACCTTGCAGGATTTGCGCGGGAAAGAAATCTTGAGGTAATCCAGGATTCATATAATAATATTGTGATAAGGAAGGATGCTACTGAAGGTTATGAGAATTCTCCCAGAGTGGTGATACAGGGCCATCTTGATATGGTATGTGAAAAAAATGCTTCGAAAGTACATGACTTTGAGGCTGATCCCATAGAACTTATCATAGATGGAGATTTTATCAGAGCAAATGGAACAACCCTCGGGGCAGATAACGGCATAGCTGTAGCATATGCAATGGCGCTTCTGGATTCCAAAGATATACCTCATCCGCCGCTGGAGGTTTTGCTTACCTCCGATGAGGAAACAGGAATGAGCGGGGCGGCAAATTTAAATCCGGAAGATTTAAAAGGAAGAATCCTCATAAATATTGATAATGAAGAGGAAGGACAACTGCTGGTGAGCTGTGCCGGCGGTATGAGGGCAAAAGTTACTTTAAGCATTGAATGGTGCGAGCCTGAGAAGGGGCTTAGTTCCTGTAAAATTAAAGTACGGGGACTCAAGGGCGGCCATTCCGGAATGGATATAATTAAACAAAGAGGAAATTCAAATAAGATTTTAGGACGAATCTTAGTTGATATGCTGAAAGCTGTTAACTTTGAACTGGCTTCCGTAAATGGCGGAGCCAAGGACAATGCAATCCCCAGGGAGGCGGAGGCTGAGATACTGGTCCGTGAGGAGGATATTCCGGCAATTAACGAGAAAATCGTTCGGTGGAATAAAATACTAGGCAACGAATACAGGAAATCTGATCCGGGACTTGTAATAGAATTCGAGGAAGCTGGGCAAAATGCATTCAGAGTATTCAGCAGTGACAGCAAGGAAAAGGCTGCCAAACTGCTTTGTGCCATTCCAAACGGAATTATGACCATGAGTATGGATATATCTGGGCTTGTTCAGAGTTCCACCAATCTTGGAGTAGTTAAAACTCTAAATGACAGTATAAGCTTTGACAGTGCCGTCAGAAGTTCTGTTAGAAGCCTGAAGCACGATATTGTCAAGCAGACGGAAATAATTGGCGAGGCTCTGGGAGCTGTTGTAACGGTGCATTCAGAATATCCTGAATGGCAGTATGAAGAGGATTCAAAAGTAAGAGGTGTATTTCAGAGGGTACACAAGGAGATGTATGGCAAGGATGCGGAAATCGTTGCTATCCATGCCGGAGTTGAATGCGGGCTGTTTAAGGAGAAATTTCCTGATATAGATATGATATCTTTTGGACCTAACCTGTATGATGTACACACACCTGATGAACATATGAGCATATCCTCTGTTGAAAGAACCTGGGAGTATCTGCTGAAAGTACTTAAGGAAATTAAATAGAATTTTTATTGAAGGGAAGGCTTCTTTAGCTGCTAAGAGGCCTTCTCTTCTTTTTGGATAAAGTCCTGAAAATCTCGCTTTTCTATTTGTCATTGATAAATTGAAAAAATATCATAGGTAATATTATAGAGAAGATAAATTTATAATAAATTATTGTAAAAAGTAAAAGTTTAATATATAATCATGCTGATACATATTATGGATAATTATTATATAAATGTATAATGATTGCTGAAAATGGTCCGTTGTTCCGATGGATAAACTTTTAACAATATCAAATGAAAAAGTTTACATAGCTATTGATAATGTCAATAACTGATGATATACTTATGACTATATTGTATAACAATACAGAATATACAATAATTGAGGGGTTCTATGTATCATTTTGACATGGTTGGGGGATGGTGAATATGTGTCAATGTCCTTTTCTTTCCACAGTGGAGGAAAAAATTACTTGCTTCAAGGAATGTGCATTTTTTCAATATGAGGGGTGTAGTAATGGGGAAGGGTGCCCATTCAAGAAAATCAAAAGTGGAAAACCAATAAATATCAAGGATATCATCGGTATCGATTTTAATTATGACGATGAAGAAGACAAGGAATTTATTGACAGAATATATGTTAAGAATTATTATTAGGCGGATTCAGCCTGAACTGCATTAAAATGTAAAACTGCAGGTTGTCTACCGATGCGGAAATTTAAACCTTTAGTTTTCACCGGAGAAAATATCGAATCTTCACCGATTTTTCCGAATGTATAATTTCAACGAATTAGAATTCAATTTAGAAGAAATTTTACATCCAGGATAAATTCAGATATAAATTTCCACATCTATATGTATAATGTTTGAGTTTTGGAGGGTAATATGGAAAGGACTCTTGTGTTGATTAAACCTGACGGCGTTGAAAGGAAGCTTATAGGCGAGATTATCAGCTTCTATGAAAGAAAGTCTCTGGAAATAACGGCACTAAAGATGCTTAAGCCTGACAGGGAAAGAGCTGAAAGGCACTATGAGGAGCATAAAGGAAGGCCTTACTTTGAAGGTCTCATAAGCTATATTATCGGAGGAAGAATCGTTGCTCTCGTAGTGGAAGGCGATAATGCCATTGAAGTGGTTAGAAAAATAAATGGCGATAAGGATCCGCTGGTATCCGAATTATCAAGTATAAGAGGAATGTATTGCAACAACAAGACAAGAAATCTTGTGCATGCCTCTGACAGCGCAGAAAATGCTGAAAGAGAAATTTCAATCTGGTTTGATGAAAATTAGTAAGATAAATGGGATTTAAAAAGGTGTGTACGTCAGTTCGGTACACACCTTTTTTAATGAGTGAAACTTAGTTTTTTAACGCGATATACGGCAGTCTACTGTTCTTCATATTGATTGGACAATTGAAGAAGGAGGCTTTGTTTGAGCTCCCACAGCTGCTTTGACAAATCTACGTAATAGCTGTGGGGGTTTTCGAATCTCAGCACTTCCGGCCACAGCTTCTCGGACTCTGTTCTGGCAAAGTCCCTCAGCGAGAGTACATCAGGGCTGTTATATATTGGGCTTCCACCTTCAAATATCTTTACCTGGAGCTCTTTCACATAATAGTTTCTCAACTTTTTCTTTTTCCAGGTATGTACCGGATCAAATATTACAAGGGGCTTATCTGTATCGATTACTTCTTCGTTCAAGGTCAGGAGATCTGCAATGGCTTTATCGGTGTTCTTGTCAAAAATCCTGTAAATCTTTTTGAAGCCTGGATTTGTTATCTTTTCCTCATTTTCACTTATCTTAATCTTTGGTACAAGCTTGCCGTCCTCTTCAATGGCTGCAAGCTTGTAGACACCTCCGAATACCGGCTCCGATTTTGCGGTTATCAGCCTTTCCCCTACGCCAAAGCCATCAACCTTTGCGCCTTGAGCCAATACGTCCATGATTATATGCTCATCCAGTGAATTCGAGATGATTATTTTAACATCCTCATAGCCGGCTTCATCAAGCATTTCACGACATTTGTTTGTCAGGTATGTTATATCGCCGCTGTCTATTCTTATGCCCTTCGGCCGTATACCCTTGGGTTTAAGCACTTCATTGAATACTTTTATTGCATTTGGAATACCGGACTTTAATACATTATAGGTATCCACCAATAATGTACAGTTATCCGGATAGGATTCAGCCCAGGCTTTGAAGGCTTCATATTCATTAGGAAACAGCTGAACCCAGCTGTGAGCCATAGTACCCACTGCAGGGACTCCGAACATCTCATCTGCAATGGTACATGCTGTTGAGGAGCAGCCGCCAATTATGGCAGCCCTGGCTCCGTAGATTGCCCCATCATAGCCCTGGGCCCTTCGTGAACCGAATTCCATAACGGACCTTCCCGCTGCAGCACGGCAGATTCTATTGGCTTTGGTTGCTATAAGGGTCTGGTGGTTAATAGTCAAAAGTATCATGGTCTCGATAAACTGTGCCTGGATTGCGGGGCCTTTGACAGTGACGAGAGGCTCGTTTGGAAATACCGGATTGCCTTCAGGAACAGCCCATACATCGCAGCAGAATTTAAAATTCTTCAGATAGTGGAGAAAGCCCTCATCAAACATTTCTTTTGACCTCAAATATTCGATATCCTCTTCTGTAAATTTAAGATTGGACAGGTATTCGATAAGCTGCTGCACTCCTGCCATAATGCAGTAACCGCCGCCGTCGGGAACCCTGCGGAAGAACATATCAAAATAGGCCGTTTTCTCCGCAACATTATTATTAAAATATCCATTTCCCATGGTCAATTCATAAAAATCCACCAGCATGGTTAGATTCCTGTCATTCTTAATATTAAAAGGTCTTTCTTTCATAGTTATTCTCCTCTTAACAAATTTAATAGCTCTAATAGAAAGTATGTACAAAGTAAAAATCCAAATACATGGAATAACTCCAAAAGCTTTGAAGATTGGATGGTAGAGATTATTCAATATTGGGATTTAGCCACTTTCTATTTATTTTAATACCAGCAAAAGAAGTTTACAACTATTTTCATAAGGTTATAGAATAAAATTTCAATTCTGAAAGATACAACAGGTATCAAGTTAAATGCTCTGGTGATTATGGCGGATATAGATTGTCAATAATCTATAGGAGGGTGTGAAAAATATAGTTATTCTTTTTCGCGGGCTGCACGAGGGAACCGCACGTAACAGTTAATAACTGTTACGCACCCATGAGGAATACATGAGAGGCAGTGTAGCGAAACTTATAGAATATCTTTTTTTCACACCGTCCAATATGGGTGTGAAAAATATAGTTATTCTTTTTCGCGGACCGCACGTGGGAACTGCTTGCGGTGTAGGGAAACTTATAGAATATCTTGTTTTCACACTGTCCAATAGGAGGGTGTGAAAGCCGCAGTTATTCCTTTTGTATACACTCAATAAACATCAATGGAAGATTCTTTATGGTATCGGATTGAAGTAAACAAAAATAAAGAGAAGGTGGTTTGCTA
>JAUZPH010000079.1 GCA_030706065.1 Bacillota bacterium
AAAGCATATTGATAATACAGTTGAAAATATAAGGGAATCAGAAAAGGCTATAGCCGTAACTGATAATCCAAAAACAAAAAAAGATCTGGAAGCAAAAAATGAACGAAGGGAATATGCTCTTGATTCTTACAGGTCTGAAATAAAAGATGAAGCAAGAGATAAAGAGAATGGTTATAAATAGCTGACCATTCCAAGTATTATTAAGAATTGGCAGGCTGCATTAACATTAGCGTCATAGATTTGAAAGAACTTAAAAAATAAGTTTCATAAGAAAAACCAGGATGGAGAGGTCATGCAGTCCCCTCCATTCTGGTTTTTATTTTTTTCCTGTGACTCCTGAGATGCCAACAAAAATTAAGGTGTTTTGAAATATCTTGAAAGCTTGAAGAATATAGTCCATTAAAGAGATGCTTGAAGAAATATAAACCGGCTGTTGGAAATTGAATTATAGTCACAAAATATGGTACAATGTTATATGTTTGTAATAAATGTTTAAAGATTGGTCTAATGGAAAATATTATGAGATTAAAAAAGGAGAAGAGATATGAAACAGGCAATAATATTTGATTTGGATGGAGTTATTGTATGTACTGATGAATATCATTACCTGGCGTGGAAGCAAGTGGCTGATAGCGAAGGTATCTATTTTGACCGGGAAATTAACGAGCGGCTAAGAGGTGTAAGCCGTATAGAGAGTCTCGAGATTATTCTTGAGAGAGCAGCAAAATCCTATACAGATGAAGAAAAATTAAAATTGGCCGACAAGAAAAATATCATTTATAGGGAATCTTTAACTAAACTGACTCCGGAGGATATTCTGCCGGGAGTGATTGACCTGTTGGATGAATTGAAAAATAGAAGTATTAAAGCAGCAATCGGCTCTTCCAGTAAAAACACACAATTCATTTTACAGCGGATTGGTCTTATGAATCGATTTGATTCCATTGCAGACGGTAATGGCATAACAAAAAGCAAACCGGATCCGGAAGTGTTTTTGTTAGCTGCAAGGCTTCTGAAAATAGATCCGCAGGAGTGTGCTGTAGTGGAGGATGCTTACGCCGGAATTGATGCTGCAAAAGCAGCCGGATGTAAAGCGATTGCAGTAGGATCAGCTCAAAATTATAAAAAAGCGGATTATTCAGCTGATGATATCAGCAAATTAGGCATAGAAGAATTAATAAGTTGAAAGTTGGGATATAATCTTTCTTAAAGAAATCTTTTTGAAATATCAGGATTTCATAATAGAATATTGTTGTAAAATTAGAAAAAGACGTATATTATTTTTATTAAAGCTTTATATCATTTCATAAGGCTCTAAGAAGAAAATCCAATTGTAGATACTACTTTCAGGAGGGTTATATGCCTACTATAAAAGATATAGCTAAAGAAGCAAATGTCAGTGTCACTACTGTTTCCAATGTTATACATGGCAATTATAAACGTGTTGCCAAGGAAACTGTGGATAAGATAAAAATGATTATTGAAAAAAATAATTACGTTCCTAATATGACAGCAAGGTCTTTAGTCAACAAATTGTCAAAAATCATTGGAGTAATTAATCACATAGTGCCTGGAAAAGAGGGGAAATTTATCTCTGACCCCTTTCACAGCGCTGTTATTGATGGAATCGAGGAAAAACTTAGAGAAAAGGGTTATTACTTGATGGTCCGTATTGTTTATGACGATGATGACTTGTTTTCACTGCTCAGCAAATGGAACATAGATGGTTTGATTCTGATTGGCTTGTTTCAAGATGAATTCTTTAAAAGGTTAGTGAACGCAGACGTACCATTTGTCCTGGTAGACAGTTATGTAGATAACCACAAGGTGTTGAACATCGGTATAGACGACTGCAAAGGCGGCTATCTGGCTACAAGATATTTAATAGATAAAGGTCATAGATCCATAGTCTTTGCTTCACCGGTTATTAAGCGGAATGGTGTTGTGGAAGAGCGATTTAAGGGATATAAGATGGCACTTGAAGAGGCGAAGATTCCATTTAACTCTAAGAATGTATATCAGCAGGAAATAATTATTTCAGAAGGTATAGAGCTGGGGCACAAATTAAGCAGCAGAACTGATGTAACTGCCATTTTTGCCACGGCGGATATTCTAGCTGCAGGTATCATATCCGGGCTCAATGAACAAGGAAAGCATGTCCCGGATGACTTTTCTGTGGTTGGCTTTGATGATTTATATATCAGTTCCCTTACTGCACCTAGATTGACAACAATCCACCAGGATCCGCAAGAAAAGGGTAAGGTTGCTGCAGACGCGCTGATCAGAGTTATTGAAGGCGATTCAATTGAAAATCATAATTTAATTATGCCGGTATCCCTGGTAGAAAGATACAGTGTGAAGAACATAAACAATACAAAATGAACAAAGTTTTAGAAAATTAACAGTAAAGCCAGGCGATAAGTGCTTGGTTTTATTTGTTAATTTTTCAAAATAATATTAAGTAATATATTGACAAGCAGAATGTAAACCTTTATACTAAAATTAGGTTGAACGTTAAACCTAATTTTTTTACTGATAGGTTGAACGTTAAACTATATTACCTTATAAAAAATCATAAGGGGGAAAATAAATGAAAAGGAACCTTCACAGAATTGTCGCCGTTGGACTAGCGTTGTCAATGATTTCAATTGCAGGATGTAGTAAGAGCACGACACCTTCATCGGATCCATCAAATTCAAATACAAAGAAGGCTGTAACAGTTACACTGGGTATTTGGCCGGAGGATGGATTAACAGATCAAATCAAACAGCATCAACAGTGGGCAACACAAATTTTAGCTAGTGACAATGTAACAATTAAGCCTTCGTACTATAAGTATGCTGTAGACAGCTTTGCTGCCATGGCAACAGCAGGCACTGCTCCTACAATATTTGATACCTGGTATACTGAACCGCAGAAGCTTATTGCTGCAGGTTGGGTACGAGACATTACTCCGCAATTAAAGGAGCTTGGCTGGGATACAAAAATGAATCCGGATGTACTGAAGTTGCTTTCAAAAGACGGTAAAATATATGGTGTGCCTCGTGATGGCTATGCAGAAGGATTAATGATTAATGCGAAACTGTTTAAACAGGCCGGTTTAGCAGATGCCAACGGCAAGCCCATATATCCGAAGACCTGGGATGAACTTGCACAGGACGCTAAAGTTATAAAGGACAAAACCGGACATGCCGGTATAGATATTTTGGCTAAAGACGCCGCCGGTGGATGGCTTTTCACCAATATTGCCTGGGACTTCGGTGCTACACTTGAAGAACAAAAAGACGGTAAATGGGTTGCACAGGTTAATTCACCGGAAGCTATAGCAGCAATGAAATATGTATATGACCTGAAATGGAAATATGATGTTTTAACAGCTGATCCAACCAACGAAGATTGGGCATCAGGCTATAAAGCTATCGCAACGGAAGATGCTGCAATGTATATAGCATCACCTGACTCTGCAGATCAGTTAGCCCTTAATGATATGAACATTAGAGATCTTGCAATGGCACCATTACCGGCAGGACCTGGCGGAAAACAATACTCATTGGGCGGAGGAACCCCGTATATGTTTGCTGCAAATGCCACCGATGATCAGGTAAGAGCTGCACTTAAGTACCTTGTACTTATGGGAAAAGCACCTGTAGTTACAGATGCCTCTATAAAAGGCTTAGAAGCGGATGCCCAGGCAAGAGTTTCCAAAGGTGTACCAGTACTTCCTTCATTCCCGGCATGGTCTGACCAGGATTTCTTAAAGGCTCAATCAGATACTACAAAGAAATACCAAAATGTTGATATGAATTTATTTAACGACTACTTTGATTGGTTGAAAAAACCCGGTGTATTACATCTTGAAGAGCCACAAGAAACTCAGGCTCTGTATAAAGAATTAACTAATGTACTCCAGGCTATAATTACTGATAAAAATGCAGATATTACCAAACTCATGAACACAGCTAATACTAACGTTCAGGCTATATTAGATAAAATCAAATAGAAGGCAGAATATATTTACTCTATAGAAAGTAAAAACTAATCACATTGAGTAGTCCCATAAATCCTTGAAGATTGGATATTTTGTGACAGCTCAATATAAAGATTTTTATTACTTTCTATATAAAATGAAGTTTTGGCATGTTCTTTGCAATTATTGAACCCTTTGGTTTTGTTGCAAAGGACATGCATAATTTTATTAAAATATAAATAAGGGGGGACCTAAATGCTTCAAGTGGGGAAAAAACCTGAAGTAAATAAAGGATATATTTTTTTCAGAAAAAATATATCCGGATGGCTCATCATGCTTCCGGCTATTATATTATTCATATTCTTTGTATGGGAGCCATTATTTGAAAATATAAGGCTTTCATTCTATAATTCAACAGGTATTAAGACTACAAATTTTGTTGGTTTGATGAATTATAAAGAAGTAGTTAAAGATCCTTCATTTATGCCTGCAATGAGAAACACAATTTACTACACCCTTTGGTCTTTAGTAATAGGGTTTTTAGTACCTATCATTATGGCTATTCTGATTAATGAGATGGTTTATGCCAAGGGCTTCTTTAGAATCGGAACCTATTTCCCCAATGTTGTTCCAGGTCTCGCCACAGTTATGATGTGGGGATTTATTTTCAAACCCGGTGATACGGGAATACTGAATATAATTTTAAAGCAGTTTGGTATAGGTCCGCAGGTTTGGTTAAATAACCCTAAGCTCACTATATTACTGATAGTAATAACTATGACCTGGAGGAGTGCCGGTGCTACTGCCTTAATATATTTAGCCGGCTTGCAGGGTATCAATACTGAATTATATGAAGCTGCAATTATAGATGGGGCAAGTATTTGGAATAGAATAGTACACGTCACCATTCCAAATTTGCGAAATTTAGGACGAACTCTTTTAATATTACAGATTGTTGCTGTATTCCAAGTGCTGTATGAACCAATGGTAATGAAAAATGGCGGACCTAATAGAGCCTCTCTTTCAATGATGGAACTGGTTTGGGACCTGGCCTTCGGCAAATTTGATTTTTCACATGCCGCAGCCATTGGAGTCATGATGAGCGTGTTCTTAATAACGGTAACATTAGTTTATAACAAGTTTGTTAAAGTGCAGGATATGTAGAAAGGAGTGAGCGTAAATGTCCAGGATTTCGGTTAAAGAGAATGGGATCATTACTCGATCGGATTTAAAAAGAACTAAGGTAAAAATTCTTTACCTTGTCATATTCCTTATATGTCTAATCATCGTTCTATTTTCTATTGCTCCTCCAATCTGGCTTTTTCTTCAAAGCTTTAAAGATATAAAGGAATTTACCCTGACCCGTACAATACTGCCAAAGGCCTTTGATTTCAGCAAGCTTGTAGACACCTGGAACTCGCTTAAGTTTCAAAAGTATTACATTAATTCTTTATATTCAGTAACAGGGTCTATCGTATGTGCTGTAATAATAAACGGACTTTTGGCTTACTCAATTTCAGTTATTAAACCTAAGGGAAGCAAGCTTATTTACGCACTTGTAATGTCAAGCTTGATGATTCCTGCAACTACGAGTATAGTTCCGTTGTTTGCCAATATTTCTAAATTGCATCTTACTCAATCCTTCGTACCCCTTTGGCTGACAGCGGGAGCCAATGCCTTTTATGTAGTTTTAATGAAGGAATTTTTCGATGCGCTTCCTAAGAGTATTATTGAAGCAGCAAGAATAGATGGTTGTACAAATTTAGGCATTTTCTTTAGGATTATTATGCCATTAAGCAAACCAATTTTAACGGTAATTGCCATATTTGCATTGAATGCTGCCTGGTCGGACTTTTTACTGCCATATCTTCTTTTGAATAACACGGGACTTGAAACAGTTATGGTGAGGTTATTTAAATTTAAAGATTCCGCAGTATCACAGGTTGATCAACTAAGGGCTATTGTGTTTGCAATAATCCCTCCGGTTTTATTGTTTATTATTTTCCAAAAGAGAATTATAGAGGGAAGCAGTTTTGCCGGTATTAAGGGTTAGGATAAATAATTTAATTAAGTGGAGGTTACTATGGCTAAATTTGCAGATATATATTATAAAATTGACCCCTGGAAGGTTATAGAGGAAGGCTTTGATGCAGAACGAAACATGGTATCTGAATCAATATTTTCCCTGGGTAATGAATACATGGGGGTCAGAGGTTATTTTGAAGAAGGTTCTACCTGTGAAAGTTTAATCGGCAGCTACTTTAATGGAATTTATGAATATTCTTCAGATGTGAACAGGTCAGCATACAAGGGAATTATCGATCATACTCATTTTATGGTGAATTCGGTGAATTGGCTGTACACCAGACTGTCAATTGACGGTGAACAATTGGATTTAAAAACTTCAAATTATGATGGTTTTCTTAGAGTATTGGATTTTAAAGCCGGTACCTTGAGCCGTGAATTCCTTTGGAAAACTAAAAGCAACAAAAGCATAAAGGTGAAGTTTTTAAGATTCTTGAGCATGGACAAATCCAATGAAGGCTTTCAAAGGATTACCTTTGAACCTGTCAATTTCTCCGGAACTGTAGAGATAACAACGGCCTTGGATTTTGGTATCATTCATGCGAGCAAAGGAAAATGTTTTTGGAATGAAGTGAAAAAAGAAGCCTTTGATATGAGAGGCGCTATTATTGGGCATACTCTTGCTTCAAATCAAACGGTTTTTTCAGGCTTTATCCTCCAATCGGATAAGATTGTTTGCAAAAATGTTTACGAAGATGAAAAAATTATCGGATATAAGTTTAGTTTGGAACTAAAAGAAGGTGAAACAAGTAAAGTGGATAAGCTTGTTTCAAATATAGTACTTAAAGATTCCTCAATAGACATTGATACGCTTTGGAATAGGGGAATTAATACCCTTCATGAACAGGGTGTGAGAGGATTGGATTATTCTCTTGAAGAAAGCAAAACCTATTGGAATAATATATGGGACAGGTTTGATATTCAAATCCAAGGTGACGAGAAGAATCAACAGGGCATCCGTTTCTGCATCTTCCAAATGACTCAGACTTACAGCGGCCAAAATCCTACCAATAATATAGGAGCTAAAGGGCTCACCGGTGAAGCATATAACGGGCATGCCTTTTGGGATTCGGAAACCTACTGTCTGCCTTTTTATCTTTTTAACAACTTGAAGGCAGCAAAAAACTTATTGGAATTCAGATACAGTAAGCTGCCGCAGGCAAAGGAAAGGGCCATTATGCTGGATGGCAAGGGAGCCTGCTATCCTCTTGCTACTTTAAACGGAGAAGAAGCCTGTGACCTCTGGCAGCATGCAAGCCTGCAGTTTCAGCCCAGCACCGGAGTAGCATATGCAATCTGGCATTATGTACATTTAAGCGGCGATAAGGAATTCTTATTTACTCATGGTGCAGAAATGTTAGTTGAAATAAGCAGATTTTTAAAATCCAGGGGATCCTGGAGTCAATCCAATGGGAAATTCGGCTTCTATTCTGTTATGGGGCCGGATGAGTTTCACATGATGGTCAATAATAACTCCTATACAAATTATATGGCAAAAAAGACCTTTGACTTTACTTTGGATGTACTGCAGGAAATGAAAGAGAACAGATTGGATTTGTATAACGAATTACAAAATAGCACTGGCTTTACTGAAGAAGAGCTTATGAACTTCAAGGAATGCTCAGACAATATGAATATGCCATATCATGAGGACACTATGATATATGAGCAGCATGAAGGCTATTTCGATTTGCCTCATATTGATGTGGATTCCATACCTTCAGAAGAGTTTCCGCTTTATTATAACTGGTCCTATGACAGGATATACCGCAGCGATATGATAAAACAGCCCGATGTGTTGATGTTTATGTTTTTATATAACCAGGAATTCAGTCTGGAATGCAAGCGGGCCAACTATGAATACTATGAGCCCAGAACTATACATGAGTCGTCACTTTCTCCTTCTATTCACTCAATTCTGGCCTCGGAGCTACAAAAACATGTGGAGGCCTTCAAGTTCTTTGGCTTCGCAACACGGATGGACCTTGACAACTATAACAGAAACACCAGGGAAGGCTTGCACACAACCAGTCTGGCAGGAGCCTGGCTAAATATTGTGTATGGCTTTGGGGGAATGAGAAGTGACGGTGAACTCCTGAAATTTGCACCATCTATTCCAAAAGCATGGAGCAGCTATACTTTCAGAGTGGTCTATAAAGATGCAGTACTCTCTGTCATGGTTGATAATGAGGAGTTGAATTTCAAAGTTTTGAATGGCAGGCCGGTAGAAGTGGATATCTATGGCGAAAAGTATTGCATTGACACCGATGGTATTACAATACCAATACCTGATTGCCGGAGGGAATAGCATGGATTGGATTGTGAAAGATGAGAAATTCAACAAGGAAAATATAGTAAATAACGGCAACAAGTTTATTACAGGTAATGGATATATGGGTTTCCGCGGAACACTTGAGGAGTATACAAAAAATGAGCTGGTTGCCTGTAACCTTGCCGGTTTATATGACCGGCAGGGTGATAAATGGCGTGAACCGGTCAATGCCCCCAATGGTATATTCACTGCCTTGACAGTTGATGGTAAGGAGCTTGGAGTACTTCGGGAAGAACCCCTTGAGCACGTACAAGTTCTTGATATCATGGAAGGTGTCCATAGAAGAAATACGGTATGGAAAACGGAAAAGGGAAAGGTAACTATTAAGTCCCAGCGTTTTGTCAGTCTTTCCGATGTTCATTTGATTTGTGTTAAATTATCCGTATTTACGGAGCAATCTTGTGAAGTTGTGATTAAAACAGGCATAGACGGGGATGTATGGGATATTAACGGGCCTCATTTGGAGAATTATAGCTTTGAAAAGGGAGAAAAATATATAAAACTGGCTGCCACGACACAGGAATTAAAAGTTACTGTTGTGTCGGCAGAAATCTGCAAAAGAAGCTTTGCTGCACAGGAGACTGTGGAGGAGAGCGAAAAAGGGATTTTTCGATATATAAGATTTTATGCTGATCCAATGACGGAATATACAATTTATAAATATGTCTCTGTTTATACCGGTAATGATGAAGCATGCAATATAGTAGCTGAATGTTTACGTTCAGCTCAAAAGGCAGCTGAAGAAGGCTATGAGAAGAATTATGAAGCTCATGTGGCAAAATGGAAGGACCGATGGGATATCTCAGATGTATTAATTGAAGGAAATGATGATGATCAGCTGGCACTTCGCTACAGTATATACCAGCTTCAAATTATAGCACCTGTTCATTCCGATAAGTTGTCAATACCGGCAAGAGGGCTTTCAGGCCAAACCTATAAAGGTGCAATTTTCTGGGATACTGAAATGTTTATGCTTCCTTTTTTCCTTCACACTGCTCCGGAGGCTGCTATGAATCTGGTTAACTACCGTATAAGAACTCTTCATGGTGCCAGAGAAAAAGCAAAATATTATGGCTATAAAGGGGCCTTTTATGCATGGGAAAGCCAGGAAGATGGCCAGGATGGATGCAGTGATTTTAATGTTACCGATGTATTTACCGGACGTCCTGTGAAGACATATTTCAAGGATAAGCAGGTCCATATAAGTGCTGCCGTTGCCTATGCAATATGGGAAACCTATAAATTCACGGTCGATGACAGACTCCTCTTAAAGGGCGGGGCAGAGGTTATTATTGAATGTGCACGATTCTATTATTCCTATGCATACTTTAAAGAAGATAAGGATAGATATGAAATCCTGGATGTTATCGGTCCTGATGAGTATCATGAAAGAGTAAACAACAATGCATATACAAGCAAGATGGTATATCATACCCTGGAGGTTGCATTGGAAACCTTGGACTTGCTGCTGAAGAAATATCCCCGGGAGTATTCACAACTTGTTTCCGGACTTAATTTAAGTAGAGAAGAAGTTTTAAAACTTATTAAATTTAAGTCAAAGCTCTATATTCCGCAGCCCGAAGAGAAAACTTTGGTTATTGAGCAGTTCAGTGGTTACAATGCCTTGGAGGACTGCACTTTGAAAGACGTAAAGAGCAGACTGCAGGACCCAAAGGAATACTGGGGTGGAGGCCATGGAGTTGCAACTACTACAAAGATTATTAAGCAGGCAGATGTGGTACTAATGCTATATTTGTTTAGAAATGAATATTCCGATGAAGTTAAAAAGGCAAATTGGCAGTACTACGAGCCAAGAACTGAACACGGTTCCAGTTTAAGTCCATGTATCTATGCGCTGCTTTCCTGTGATATTGGAAATGAAGAATGGGCATATCCCTTTTTCGTGAAAACTGCAAATATGGATTTAACCGGTGAATCAAAGCAGTTTGCAGGTTCAATATATATAGGGGGTACACATCCAGCAGCCAATGGTGGGGCCTGGATGTCGGTAATTCTGGGCTTTGCAGGCTTGCAGATTAATGATGGTGAAATATCAATCAAGCCAGAGCTGCCTGAAGGCTGGAACAGAATTGCATTCAAGGTAATACTGAGAGGAGAGAAGTATTTTATTGATATAAGAAAAAACAGTACTACCAGCATGACTACAGGAGATATCATCAAAATCTCTTAAAAACAAGCGGGTTACTTCATCTTCTCAGCAGAAGCAAGGAGAATTTCTTAAAGGACAAAAAATACAACAGGTTTGGAGAATGTGTCAGTGTGTGATGCCAGATATTTGTGAAGGAGGGAGAAGCATATACACTCTGCAGGCACGGTGCATCCTATATCTCAAGAGACAGCAGGGGGGGCTTTTACCCCCCTATATTATTTTTTCAAGCGTCCATTGGCTGTCCTTTATAGTTGATGTACCAATCACTGCGGGACATCGGTATCCTGCCGGTGATAAACCTGTAAAAGCTTTCCGCCAGGAACTTCTCTGTAAGTGTCAGACCAAGCCCTTGAGTGGCGCTTATTATCACCCAATTAATACAGGTCATCTCCTTATTATCATCTTAAAAAATCAACCTTTAATAATTTTCCAGCAGTTCAATTATGCATTTCATGTTGCCGGTGGCATCCACATAGGCATATTCTCCATTGCCGCCGCCGTATTTTCCACGCTGAACACATTTCATACCAAAGTTTTCGCAGGAAAGGATCTTGCTGTCCATACCCTTGATGTGAAAGGCGATGTGGTGTATCCCTTC
>JAUZPH010000008.1 GCA_030706065.1 Bacillota bacterium
GAAAAATGGCCACCGCCTCTGTGATCGTTAAAACCATTATATTTTACCCTGCCGCTGTAATCGGCATGTCCTGGCCTCATGGTATACTTTAAATTGTTATAGTCACCGGATTTTGTGTTTTTGTTTCTTATTATAACACTCAGAGGAGTTCCCGTTGTGTGGTCATCAAAATAGCCGCTTAAAATCTCGAAGTTATCTTCTTCCTTTCTTGGTGTAACCAGGTCACTGGAACCGGGAGCCCTTCTCTGCATTTCCCTTTTGATCAGTTCCATATCCAGTTTAATTCCTGAAGGAAGCCCGCTGATTACAATTCCCAGTGCTTCTCCATGAGATTCACCAAAAATCGAATATGTTAATCTTTTGCCCCAAACTCCACTCATTCTTAGTACCTCCTGAAAATAGTTGTATATTTATTCTATTATAATCATTTTTTTAGCTCATAGCTACATAAATATATGTGAAAATTAGGATGAGGGAGCATTTTTGAATTTAAAATGAAAGAATTAACTGCGGCTTGGCCATCTTATTTATGGACGGGCTGCAGTTAATTCTTTTAATTCAAATTATTTTTACTTTGTCTGTTATTAGGAATCATCCTGTTTTTATTGCTTCCTTGTGTGTTATTATTACTTCGCTGGAAGTTGTTACCATAACGTGATTGATTCTTTATAATACGCTCATTAGGATGCTTCGAAATCAATCTGTCAAATCCTAAACCTGCAGCAAAGCAAATGAATCCGACAATTATATAGGGGATAATTTTCTTAAAACTGAATTTGTGTTTTTTGATTCTATCTTTAAGTATGGTTCTTATTTTTATTTTACTTGTATCTATAGTAGGGAAATTGGAATTTTGAATTGTATTGTTTTCCGGGAGTATACTATCTATGTTTTCACTCAATTTAAATCATCTCCTTATATTGAATTAATCTAATATTAAAAAAGATTGGTTACAAGCAAATGGCAACATTGTTAATAATTGATGAACATGTAATAAGAATCTTTCGGCTTAGGACATGCTAGGAACTGGTTCAAAAAAAGATATTTCTTCTACAATAGAAATAGACTTAAATTTCTGTTATAATATTTAATCATATATTCAGGTATAAATATGGAGATGGTATTGGTCCATCTCCTTTAATACTTGATAATTATGTTATACTATGGAACTTGTTGAAGAATTACTGAGGTGTTCAGATGCTGGATAAATGTACTATGCTACTTAAAAAATATTATGGATATGACGGATTTAGAGAAGGACAGGGAACTGCGGTAGAGACTGTATTAAGCGGCAGGGATTCGCTTATAATAATGCCTACCGGCGGAGGAAAGTCCCTCTGTTACCAAATACCTGCCCTTGTTCAGGATGGAATTACCCTTGTTATATCTCCATTAATTGCACTAATGAAGGATCAGGTGGATTTTCTGAATGGAATAGGTATCAATGCTGCTTTTATAAATAGTACCCTGACTGGTCCTGAAATTGAGGAAAGGTTAATAATGGCTTCCAGAGGGGAATATAGACTGTTATATGTTTCTCCGGAACGGCTGGAGTCAGCCAGTTTCTGTATGGGCCTTGAGGGAATGACAATTTCAATATTGGCTGTAGATGAGGCGCATTGTATATCCCAATGGGGACATGACTTTAGGCCGAGCTACAGGCAGATATCGAGCTTTATAACGAGGCTAAAAAAACGGCCGGTGGTTATGGCGTTGACAGCCACAGCCACGGAACAAGTTAGAGAGGATATAGTAAACCTGCTGGAGCTAACAGATGCAAACACCATAATGACGGGATTCGACAGGCATAATTTAAAATTTTCTGTCATTAATGGGGCTGATAAAAGGGATTTTATTAAACGATATGTAAAAGAAAATAGCGGTTCATCAGGAATCATATATACTGCCACAAGAAAAGAAGCCGAATCCATATATAAGTTTCTTAAGGAAAATCGATTTAAGGCTGGGCTATATCATGCAGGGCTCGGTGATGATGAGAGAAGTGCATCTCAAGACGACTTTCTGTACGATAACGTAGATATCATAGTCGCCACAAATGCCTTCGGTATGGGTATTGATAAGTCAAATGTAAGATATGTTATTCATCACAACATGCCAAAAAGCATGGAGGCTTATTATCAGGAGGCAGGACGTGCAGGAAGAGACGGCGAGTACAGCGAGTGTATTTTACTTTTTAATGCCGGAGATGTACAGACACAAAAGTATTTTATCGATGAATCAAACCTTTCACCTGAAAGAAAGTCAATGGAATATCAGAAACTGCAGAAGATGGTGGATTACTGTCATACCTCTTCCTGCCTGCGGAAATATATTCTTGAATATTTTGGTGAGACTGTTCAAGAGAAAAATTGCGGTAACTGTAGTGTTTGCTGTGATGTTAGTGAAAGACAGGACATAACTCTGGAAGCACAGAAAATTCTTTCGTGTGTATACAGGGCAGCGGAACGATATGGAAAGAATATGATAATTGATATACTTAAGGGCTCGAAAAATAAAAAAGTTCTGGATAATGAGTTAAATATGCTCTCTACTTATGGAATTATGTCAAGCATTGAGAGGGATGTGCTGAACCTTTTAGTGAACAAGCTTAGTGCAGATGGATATCTAAGGGTGACAGAGGAAACATTTCCTGTTCTAAAGCTTACATCCAGGTCCCTGGGGGTTTTGAAAGGGAACGAAAAGGTATTTATGAAAATTGAAAAGATTAAAAAGAACGTATCTGTTGATGATGATTTATTTAATCTGTTGAAGGGCCTAAGAAAGGAAATCTCCATACGTGAAAAACTGCCGCCATATATTATATTTCACGATACTACTCTGAGGGAGATTGCTTCAAAGCTTCCATGCAGCAGAGATGACTTGAAAAAGGTTAAGGGCTTCGGTGAGAAAAAAATTGATTTGTACGGTAGCCTTGTAATCGATATTGTTCAGAAATTTGTAAAGGATAAGAATGCAATTAGTAATTAATTGAGAGGCTTTCATATAAATGAAAGCCTCTCAATTTTATCACTCCAAGACCAACACTTACCTGCTTTATAAAAGGCAATTTTGCAGAAATTAAAGTTGAAAGGTGGGATAGAACAATGAGTTTTGATTTAACTAGTATTATACAGATTGTTGAAACTTCAAATATAAGTGAGGTAAATAATTTTCTGGATGAAGGATGGAGACTCATCGATACCTATTCCACAATGTTTTCTTTTGAAACCGATGACAAGGTAGAGATGTATATACTTGGAAAACCTCTGAACACTGAGAGGTAGTAAATATTATGATGGAGGGATATCAGAGATGAGCAACTTCAGCCCCGATGATTTTGAAGCAATAATTGATAATGTAAGGAAGAAGATAAACGATTTTATTGAATGTGACAATACACGGGCAATAGAAAGCAATCTTAATACAAAAAGTATGGTCTTTGAAGCTAGAGGCAGTGAAGAAGTAAATGGTGCTGTAATAATTGGCGAAGATAACGGGCAGATTGCAGTGGACATAAGTGTTCCGGATGGTAGTGTGCGGAGTTTTATACTTAAAGACAAGAATGACAGATCGGGAATAAACAATATTATCGGCTGGTTCAGGCAGAATTACAGCTGAATTATATCCATAAAGGTAAAACTGTAACATCGTTTTTAATGTATGTTACAGTTTTATACAAAAAATATTTTATTATTCATTTTTGGTATTTTCATCAGACTTATTTAAATTTTCATCTGGCGGATAGAATGTACCCATATCTATTGTTATATATTTTGATGTTGAGCCGCTGTTTGGATCATTTAACTTAAAGCCATCTACTTTTTTCCTAAGTTTCTCATCAACTGTAGCGCACTTTTTTTTCATAGCATATTCCTCCTTAGACTTATACCATTATTTTGTGTTTATACTTAAAGCGTATACATTCGCAGCCGGGGACTTAAACTAAAAATGGAGGTGTGGCATAGTGGCCCAGGATTATGACGCAGGTCACGATGCCTGGAGTGAAACCTATAATAATCCGGAAGTATATAGATGGATGTTGAATCAGACTAGACCTGTATAAACAATTACATTGATAAACGTCGTTTAAGGATGTATAATATCATATGAAAAATATACCTAGATAGTTAAATTACATAATGAAAGGTGATGCATTATGCCAATAATTACAATTGAAGGACCTGAAATAAGCAGAGAACAGAAAGTTGAACTTGTAAAAGGGGTTTGTGAATTATTAACCAGAGTTTATAAATTGCCTGAGGATACAATAAATACGATTATCAAGGAGAATAATCCGGATAATCTTGGGCATGGAGCGAAGCTTATTTCCGATTTAAGAGCAGGAAAATAGTTTGAATCTTAAAGGATGGGAAAACCATCCTTTCTCTATTTAAGCAAAATATACACTGTAGTTATGATAGTATAAGGGAAAAAATAATATGGAGTCCAAACTAATAATATTCAAAATAGCAGAGTAATATAGTATAATACTATGACAAGCATTCTCACACCTGAATTATATAAAGAGCTGCTGCAAAATTATGAGTTTGATATTATTATAATGAGAATAAGCAGGTACTAAATTCCGTTGGAGGCTCATATATGAAATTAATGAGATTGGCTGCTTCACTTTGTATTGGAGCAATGATAATAATGCTTTTCGGATGTAACAATGATATAAACCTAGACCTCAATATAAAGAATGGGGACAAGTATCTTTTCCGAGCTATGATAGAACGGAACATAATTTTAGATATAGAGAATAGAGAAATTCAAACAAGAGAGAAAAGTGATACTACCTTTAATTTGAAGGTCTTAAATGTCGATAAAGATAAAAGTTCGACTATTGAATATGAATATAACTCTATTCATATCGCTATTGAATCCGGAGAAAAGATTATCGAGTATGATACAAAGAATTCTGACAAGAGCAGCCCGCTTTTGGTTTTGTATAAATCCATTGTGGGAAAAGGCTTCACAGTCAAATTGGATAATAAAGGCCAGGTTATAGAAATCAAGGGTGTTGATGATATGCTTAATTCTGTTCTTGAGAAGTTTCCAGGCACTGAAGAAGAGAAGAAATCTGTGATGAAATCACTTAGTGAAAACTTCGGGGAGGAAGCTGTGAAATCAATGATTATCCAGTCCTTAGGTTACTTTCCTCAGAAGGAGATTAAGAATAATGTCAACTGGGAAACCAAGTATGATATGAAAATGGCACTTCCCACCACTGTAATAAATAAATTGACCCTTATAGACAGTGACAATAAGGGTTTAAAGGTTGACAACGCCGGAACTGTTAATATCGATACAAAGGAAACACCAATCGATTTTATGGGAGTTAAGGCTAATTTGAATTTAACCGGCGAGATCAAAGGAACTCTCAGCATAGACAAGCTTAGTGGCCTTCTTAAAGATGAGAATGTTACTCAGAATTTACAGGGCAGTATTGAAGTAATAGCTGGAGGTTCTATAACTCAAAGTATTAAAGCCCCTGTTAAGATTGAAGCAAATTCAAGTTATACAATGATGAAAAGATAACCAGGATATATTCAAATATAGCCGAAAAATGCTTCAGTTAGTATTTAAGGTCATAATTAATTTATATATTTGACATACTTCTGTAACAAAATTAGCTTATCATGATGAAGTAAGTCTTTTAATAAAAGATCCTGTCTTAAGGAGGAAAGATGAAAAAGCGTAGGGAAAAGATGCAAAAGAAAAAGAAACTTAGTTTCAAAAAGTTCATTCTATTCTTTTTGTTCCAAATAGTATTTTTATTGATAACTACTCCGTTCTGGATATTTAAAGGCCCCTTTAAGAATGTAAAAGACACCATGGTTGAATCCATTATGGCAACAAGGCATAAGTATCTTGCAACGATTTTTCTAAGTCAATCGGAGGTAGACAGTATTATTTCAAAAAGTATATCCAATGCAAAGACAGACAGTCAGGATACGACACAAATTAAAGTGTCAGACAACGGAGATGTAAATATCTCTAGATTCGATATTCATACTGCAAGATTTGACGGTTATATTCTGGAAATAAATAATCCTAAAAGTGTAAAGGTTGGGATGACCCAAAAACTCGGTAAGGTTGGACAAACAACCAGTGAAATCGCTGAGGAAAATAACGCAGTTGCAGCAATAAATGGAGGTGCTTTTAGGGATTCATCCAATGATGGTAAAATTTATGAAGGAACCGGAGCCTTTCCGGGCGGAATCGTATTATCCGACGGGAAGTTATTATTCAGTGATGCAAAAGATGACGAGTTAGTGGATGTTACAGGCTTCACCAAGGATGGCATCTTAGTTGTTGGAAAATATACTTATAACCAGTTAAAGAAAATGGACGTAACGGAAGCTTTGTCTTTTGGGGGAGTAAACAGCACACTTATTGTAAATGGAAAACCCCAAATTCAGGATGATGGTGGACAAGGATTGAACCCCAGGACTGCAATAGGACAAAAGGAAAATGGAACTGTAATCATGCTTGTTATAGATGGAAGAGGGCTGGTAAAGAACGGTGCTACATTAAGAGAAATACAGGATATCATGTTGAAAATGGGAGCCTGGAATGCAGCGAATTTGGATGGGGGCTCATCGACGACCATGTATTATAATGGAAGTGTCATTAACAATCCATCTAACTGGGATGGGGAGAGAACTGTAGCCACAGCTTTCTATGTGGAGAAATAATGTAGGAAGGATAAAAAATCAGGATAAATATACTATATGGATTTTATTACTTTCTATATGGATCTAACTGAGGAGAAAAAAATGAAAAAGATTAAGATAATTATAATATGGAGTCTAATTGCAACGGTTTTCCAAATGTTCATATTGTTGTTCCTAAACAACTACTATTGGAAATCCCAATCGTCCTTTAGTATAGTTCAGGTAACTCAAAATGATACAAGTAAATTAGAAAGGCCTGACATAAACCTTCCGATAAACGCCAGGGATATTAGAGTATCCTATAACAGCAAGCATATATCATTCATGGAAAATGGAAAATTGACGATATTAAATACAAGTACTGGGACAGCTAATTCCATCAGTATACCTGACAAAGGAACTATATCATATTATAGGTGGCTTCCTGATAGAGACAGGATGATAATTGCAGAGAAATATACAAAAGGTTATCAGTCATATATAAAGCTTTCAAATTATGACGAGAATTTAGGTGGCAGGAATGAAATAGTTGACAATCATCAACAGATAGTTAAAATTGTTCTGCCGGATAAGAATTATGAAGTAACAGACATGAGTCTATCCACTGCTACATCAATACTATATATTCGTATTTCAAAGCCTGGCTCCAAAAGTATAATATACCATATGAATACAATGAATCAGATAATAAAGCTGGGTGAAGAAGGTTATCAGATGAGGGATATGGAAGCACTAAGCACAGAAGACAAGCTAATTTATGAAGATTCGAAGTACAAGAAACTAGTGGTAGTACAATCTAGTAAAAAGTTAGCACTGCCATACGTTAATGAGCCTGTTCTTTTGGGTGTAGATGATGATGATAATATTTATGTAGGCAGTATGTCTAATGGTAAGGTAACCAAGATTTATTATGGTAAACTGGATATGCCAGGAGAAACCTGGAATACCTTAGAGCCTAAGGAACCATGTGCAAGAAATGAAGTGTTTATAGGCAGAAAGGGAAAAGTATTCATTAATGATAATCTAAGAGGGGACGTCATAAATCTTTCAGATAATATCATCACTGAGTATAAGGGAGAGTTTATTTCACTTTATGATAAGGGAATAATCAGTATGAACAATGGAAAAGTACTGAATCAAAGTTTTGATAAGACAAGTGTGGCCGAAAATTAATCTTTTGGCCACTTTTTTTTTATGGGTTGAATTTCTGATAAACTCTCTTTTATATCCTGGAAGTCATAAATAAGAACATTCAAGCATAGATAATATGGGGGTGATTTCCATGAATATAACAAAGAGTTGTATGAGTTGTGGAGGAGTTGTTTTCAATATTATTTCAAAGGCGGGAAGTTATGAGCTCGTCTGTGCAGATTGCGGAGTTATGGCCGGAGAGGTAGGGTTGGATAAGTACGTTACAGTTATGGGGAATTGTTCAAAATGCAGCAATTCAAAATTTAAGGTCAGAATAAACAAAGGGGAAGAGGAAGAAAGCTGGACGCCTGAGTGTCTGGAATGCAGGGCAGAACCGGTGTATAAATATGTAAATAATGAACTTGAGGAAATAGATGAAAAAAGCCGTGAAAATCTTATTCTGAAGGATAGATTGGCAGAAATGGCAGAGAGAATAAAGGAACTGGAAGATAGGTTACCAAAAGTTTAAATAAGAATGTATCTATGAAGTTTTAAGGAAGTTGATTTGAAATCAGGTTCCTTTTTTGAACCTGCCGCTAAAATGCAGTATGGTGTAGTGAATACCTCAAATACAGAGGAGGGGGAGTACAAACCCCCATTCCTCATATAAACAGGTTTAAATTAGAGTCCTCTGTTTCGCCTATATAATATCCGACACCTGCAATTTTCACGCCTTCTATAAGTTCTTCTTTTTTTATCCCCATGACCTCCATGGACATCTGACAGGCAATCAGTTCTACCCCATTTTCTATAGCTATTTTGATAAGTTGTTCAAGTGAGTAGATGTTTTTACTTTTCATTACAAACCTTATAAGCTTCCCGCCAATACCAAGCATATTCATCTTGGATAACTTCAATTTTTTGCTTCCTCTGGGCATAAAGAAGCCGAACATTTTTTCAAGTAACCCTTTTTTTAGCTTGATTTTTTTAGGTTTCCGTATAATATTCAAGCCCCAGAAGGTAAAGAACATTGTAACCTTCTTACCCATTGAAGCTGCACCATTTGCTATTATAAAGGAAGCTATGGCCTTGTCCAGGTCACCGCTGAATATTACCATAGTTTTATTGTCCTTGACAACCGGGCTGTTTTTATCTGCTTTCTTTGATGTTGTGATGTTTTTCTCTATATAAGCAGTAACTATGCCTTTTTCAACGAAGATTTTAATCAATTTGTTGTTTGTCCTTTTACACCATGCAGAAATATCGGTATAAAAGCCTGGATCCGATGCTGTAACCTTTAAAACATCGCCCCTGTTCAATCCATTCATTGAGAAACTCACTTTCAGAAGGGGCCCGGGGCAGCTTAAACCGCAGGCATCAATTTTTACTGATGGTATTAGTTCATCCAGCAAATACTTATTTTCATCTTTAAAGAAGTTATTAGAATTATCATATTCGGAATCAACTTCTTCAGAAATGTCTTTATTAAGAAGTCTATATATCTCGTATCCACCAGAAAGGTTTCGCACATTAAAGCCTTGCTGGGCAAGAAACCGTTCGGCAGAGTAACCCCGTACTCCATATTGGCAGTAAAGGAGTATTTCTTTTTCCAGAGTCAGTTCACCAACTCTGTTTCTCAGTTCCTCAAGGGGGAAGTTTAACGCTCCCTTTATTAACCCATTTTCACATTCGAGCTCTGTACGTACATCTATTATAGTAAGTTTTTCATTTTCTCGGGCTTCCATGTCCCCCCAACATACCTGTTTTGTCATTCCATTCAGGACATCCTCTGCCATGGACCCTACGGTGTTTATTACATCTTTAGACGATAAATAAGGTGGACTGAAACTTAGTTCCAATTCTTTCAAGGTAGCTATCTTACCACCCAGTCTCATAACAGCAGATATAATATCTATACGCTTCTCCACTGACTCATAACCTATGGACTGAGCACCTAAAATACTGCCGCTGTCATCAAATAACAGCTTTAGGTAAATAAGAGTAGCATTGGGATAGCCTGGTTCATGAGAAGGAGCATAGGTGTTTACAACTCGATAAGGAATCTGTAATTTCTTTAGGGAACATTCGGTACTTCCAGTCTTTGCGGCTGTCATATCGAATATTTTAATTGCGAAGCTTTTCTGCCCTCCGTCAAATGAATGTTTTAGCCCCGATATATTGTCTGCTGAAATAGCAGCTTCAATGGCGGATATATTGGGCTCTTTTATATGTGCCTTGTCAAGAGCTGCAAAATCATCAATCTCCGCTGCATTTCCTGCAGAGTAGACATTATCTGCCGATGTCTTCATATTTCTGTCAACTTTTATATGAGAGGATGCAGACAATTCGAGACCGGAACCTTTTAGAAATTCCGTACCAGGCCTTTTAGCCGGTACCCAGATAACCATTTGCGCTGATAATTCGCTTCTCCCTTTAAATTCAATTTCAACATTGTTTTCGGTATCCGTTAGACATTTAATTTCTTCCTTTTGTATGATGTTTATATCGTTGTCAAGCAATTTTTTTGTTACATATGCTGTTATCTCATCGTCAAAGGGCAAGAGACAATCCGGATTATTCATTATCAAACTTATTAACTTTCCTTTCTCGCTAAAGCCTTGTGCTAATTGTACTCCTTCATAGGTTTCGGTGATAATTGCAAGGTTATTAATTCCATGCTCTAACACATAGGCTCTAATTGAATCAGCATCATAGAGATTTCTTAAAATAAACACCTTTGGACCGGTTAATCCATCTATGTCAGGTTCAATAGCCCTGGACCCGGGTGATAAAAGCAGGTAATCATAACTCTCGGTACGGATTTTCCCCATGGTGTCTTTTATTGATATAAACTTTTGATTGATATTTATAGAGAGAACGTGACTGCTCTCATTTACATTTATATTCATCCGTCTCTTTAATTCTTCCGAGGTTTCAAGAATTAGTTTTTCTCTATCGGTGATAATATTGCTTGTATAGTATGGCAATAAGGCTCTCTGTACAGCTATCTCCTTATTTTCGTCAAAGATAATTATTTTATAATTATCATGTAATCTCCTTAGCCTTTTTGCGGCAGCTATCCCGCATAGTGACCCTCCAACAATTAATATCCTTTTGTCCATCTGTTAACCTCCAGTTCCGTTTATTATTATACTTCATGGGTGAGTTTTTTTTATAGAGAATGTCATATACTTCATAGTATGAAGATAGGTTTTAAAGAGTACAAAAAGACTCCGGATATATGCTAAGTTTATGTATTACTTCCATATATAAATGTGCTATTATAAAACTAAATCATATTTCATTTTAATAGGAGTGAGGTTATGAAATTAGTTTTTGATTTTATGATCAGAAGTTTTGTAAAAAATCACGAAGAGGTGAATTCCGAAAAAGTAAGAGAAGCCTATGGATGGCTGGGTGGAACGGTAGGAATAATTATTAACTCTACTATACTGATTATTGAACTCGTGATAGGGTTGTTCCTTAACAGTATAGCAGTGATGGCTGATGCGGTACACAACCTGACAGATGCTGTATCATCCCTGGTAACCATTATCAGCTTTAGACTCGCAAACCGGCCAGCTGATGATGAGCATCCCTTCGGTCATGGCAGAGTTGAGTACATAACTGCACTAATATTCTCTGCTGCAATATTTGTGGTAGGATATGAATTTGCAAGAAGCTCCATCACCCGCGTTCTCCATCCTATTGAAATACCTTTTAATCTTATTTCCTTTATCATGATGCTTTTTGCATTGCCACTGCAGATATTTCTTAATCGCTTTACGAATTATCTTGGTAAAAAGATAAACTCGGCGGCCTTAAAGGCATCAGCTGTTGAATCTTTTACTGATATACTGGTACTTTCAATGGTAGTACTGTCACTTCTTGTGACACGCTTCACTTCATTCCCTATAGACGGATATGTAGGCATAATAGTATCAATTTTTATTTTACATTCCGGTTATGGTCTTGCTAAAGAAACATTGGATACATTACTGGGAAAGGCCCCGGATAAGGAATTGGTAAATAACATTTCAAGCGCTATCTTAAGTTATCCATATATTGTTGGTGTTCACGATTTGGTAATTCATAACTATGGACCTGGAAGACATATGGCTTCTATACATGCTGAGGTTCCCTATGATATACCTGTTATGGAATTGCATGATATCATTGATAAAGCCGAAAAAGAGGTGGGGGAATTATTAAACCTGTATATAATAATTCATATGGACCCTGTTAAAACCGACAGTCCTGATGTAATTTTGCTAAAGGAAAAAGTAAAACAAGCTATATTGACTATTGAGGGAATTTTGTCTATGCACGATTTTCGAGTAGTCGGTGAAAGTGAAGCTAAAACTCTGATATTTGATGTTGTTATAGCAAAGTCCGTCAGTGGAACGAGGGATAGAGAGAACATTCTTCATCAAATTGAGGGGAAAGTCAGCCAAATTTCTCCTAAATATAAATGTATAGTTACAATAGATTTGGAGTATACCTAATATTTCTCACGGTGTTTTAGTAAAGCATTAAATGATCTGAATATTGAAGGGTAAAATGTATATATAATAGATAAAATGATTACTTTAACAATTGGAGCATTTATTGTTCCAATTGTTTTGTAATTATATCGTACATATTCCAGTAACATCATAGAGTAAATTTTGAAATATAACATACATTATAAAATAAGTAATTAATTTATTTGGAGTGTGATAAATTGTCTACGAGCAATAGAATACTGTCACCAGGAGCAAGACCGGGCCTTGAAAGATTCAAACTTGAGGCCGCAGCGGATCTTGGAATGAAACCGGAAGAGTTAAAAACCGGAGATCCGACATCCATAAAAAACTGCTTCGTTGGAGGGCAGATGGTGAAAAGAATGATTGAAGCTTATGAAAAAACATTGGAGAAACAATAAACTCCAATGTTTTTATATTACATTTTCAAAATCTTTTATGAAAAGGAAACCTGGCTTTTATATTCAGAAAGATTTCAAATAATTTTGTATGAAGTATAGGTGGCATAATATATCTGGATAGATTTGATGCGCTTAAAAACATTACGAAGCCTGATAAAATAATAATTGAACCTAATATTCTATTGATGAAGTTAATATTTTTTATATTAAATTTTGATTCCAAACTGGACGCGCCTAGAACTAATATGAGCCACCACAGCATACTTCCGATAAAAACTCCCAATATAAGTAAAGTCCTAGAGTAAGGCATGCGGCTTATGTGGGACAGCCTTGAACTGGTGAAAACAACAACAAACGAAAAAATTGTTGCCGGGTTTGCAAGAGCAAGTAATAATGTGGAAATAAAGGATTTAAATAGAGTTCCTCCATGTATTTTTCTTTTAGTCTCCAGAGTCTTTTGTCTAGAGTGGTACATATGGATTCCATAAGCAATGAGAACAAGACCTCCTCCAAAATGCAGATATAATTTATTCTGTAAAATGAAATGTGCAACAAAGGCCATACCGACAGATGCCACTGTCGCATATATTGAGTCCGCAATTGCCGATCCTAACCCTGAAACTAAACCATATACTGCGCCACTGGTCAAGGTGGTTCTAAGACATACGGCTCCTATCGGCCCTAAAGGCATTCCTGTTATCAATCCTATTATTATTCCTTTTGTAATATAATTTAGCATGGCACAACTCCTTTAAGCCACAAATCAAAACTCTTTAGGTTATAATATTATATTGTGCAACTATACTAAAAATATTATTTAAACTATAAGTACTGAGTGCAATGTTTAAAACGAATGGCATAAATATAATAAATATTGCATAAATCTCCGGGTTGGATACTCTATGACTCTCATAATAAGTATTATTACTATTACAGGTTGGAAATTTATAAAAGAAATATGTTTGTAAGAGAAGAAAGATTGCTTCCGTATAACTTGGTAGCTTAAGGTGAATAAGTGTTATATGATAGTATATCTTTATTTTAATTATCTGTTTTAAGGTACTTCATTGAGAGAAATACATATAATAACATTATAGTGATAGCCGTCAGTATGGTTATACATTAAACAAAATAAAGTAAAGTAGGTGTTGGTATGGATTTTAGTTTTCTTACTGGAGGTTCAGATGGAAAAAAAGAAAATAATAATCTCATATGGATTCTGGCGATAGTGGGGATAGTCTTTTGGCTGAGCAAGTCTAGAGGGCTTAATCTTGGTGGTCTTTTGGGTGGCAATAACACAGTAGCCTATGAAGAACAGCCGGAGGAAGACAATCGAAAGAGAAGAAGAAGATAAATATGAATTTTATAGTGTTTTGTAGAAAGGTTCCGGTGATATAAGGAAATTGAAGCTTATTCTGCCGGATGAACGAAATATGACATAAGAGCTTTAACATAACACAAGATAAGAGTTTGTTACTTTGAGTAGGAGGAGACTTTAGATGAGTGATAGATGCAAAAGGAGTATAAGGAATGTCCCAGTTATGATTTCACCAGTAAGAACAAATTGTATATGTAGTTTTACGGATTTAATAAAACTTATTCTCATCATTCTTCAGTTTTCCAATTGCGGTGGTCACCGTGCCAAAGGAGATATAATCAGTAATGATATCTTGTTTATAATAGCACTGTATTTTCTTTCATGTACGGGCTGTACACAGTCAAAAAGGGTTATGTACATCTGTGAAAGATGTGGCGGATACTATTATTAACAATTAAAGGGCTTATGGCCCTTTTTTAGTTTATCGGGAAATATGTATTAGCTAAATGGATATGATGAAACATATAAGAAAAGCATATTACTAACAAAAAAATTCTATAATGATGTTTGGTGCGGCAAAGAATCTGAGATTGCCTGATGTAATATCGGGATATACAATAATCTTATAATATAGTATTACAATGGAGGATTTGTATGGATGATAATGTTTATAAAGTAGCTAAAAGAGGAGTTGATGAAGAGGATATCCGGTGGTTTTCTGCCAGTTCCATGGAGAAGCTTACCTCTGCTCAGGAAGAGATTAGATGGCTGCTGGATAGAGGATACAAGATAAATTCAATAATTGATTTTGTTGGTGGCCA
Source organism: Bacillota bacterium (assembly GCA_030706065.1). Taxonomy (GTDB): domain Bacteria; phylum Bacillota; class Clostridia; order Clostridiales; family Clostridiaceae; genus JAEZDX01. The sequence goes on from JAUZPH010000008.1 coordinate 14,875, forward strand.
TTACCAGCTTTCTGCCAGGCAGCGTAATGCTCTTCAGCGAGCTACTGCATCAAGTGCGGACTGCAGGGGGAGGATAGGAAAGCTTCTTCCTTTTGAAGCCGTTAGAGGAAAGTCTTTATATATTGATGGCTTTAATCTTATCATCACATTGGAAGTAGCCCTCTCAGGAGGAACACTGATTCTAGGAAATGATGGCGTTTTCCGGGACCTGGCCGGGTTGAGGGGAACGTATAAGCTTATTGATAAGACGGATAAGGCCTTGAATTTAATAGGGAAATTATTAATGGAGATTCAGCCGAAGATGGTCAAAATTTATCTTGATGTACCGGTTTCAAACTCAGGAAGGTTGAAAAAGAGAATATTAGATCTTTCTGAATCCTGGATACTTCCCCTTGAAGTGGAACTTGTTCCTAATCCCGACACAATATTGGTAGATAAAGAGAATGTTGTTTCCTCTGACTCCATAATTCTCGACAGGTGTATAAGCTGGATAAATTTATCTCGTGTGGTTATTGAAAATTATATAGATGAACCGAGAATAATAAAGCTGGATATGATTTAAGGCAGTAATAGACCGGTAAAATAAAACATATGAAAATATTACAGCTGCCTTTATTTGAAAGTAATTGCTAAAATTCAGGAATTGGATTATATTATTATTCAAGGGTAGAGTTAGCATAAATACAGAAGGTCGCTTTTCTCTAAAAATATAAGGCAACGGAATTTATATGCAGAATTGGGATACATCTTATGTAGAGCCCTGTGTTAATATTCGAAAATGAAAATAGAGGTGAAAGAGAGACATGATAAAAAATGATTTATTAGCCATTAAAATGAAACAGTTATCTGAGATTATCACAAAAGTTTTGTCATTCAATGAAGACAATAACTTTGGTGAAAGTCACCTTGTAATAAATGAAGCCTATAGACAGTTAATCGGACTGAACTCTGATCTGGTTGAGAAACTTCCCTATGAGGACACAGTAAATTTGATAAGTGCATATGAATCTGCAGAGGTAGTAAAGCTTATAATTCTCGCAGAATTATTTAAATTGAGTTCTGATTTAAATTATCTTGAAGAAAATAGTGAAAAGGGACTTAGTAATGCCTATAAGAGTCTTAATGTTTACAGAAAAGCTTTAGAACTTGATAACGAGACTACAATTGAGATTTGTGAAGATAATATTGATAAAATTGTTGAAAGAGTAAGGGATTATGAAATACCTTTAGAAGGGATGCTGGCTATATTCAAATATGAGGAAGCTGTCGGAAGATTCGATAAGGCTGAGGATATGTTTTTTGAAATACTGGATTCCACCGAGGAAAAGTCGGAATTAATACAAGAGGGTATAAACTTTTATAACAGACTTTTGGGAAAGACAGAGGAAGAATTGGAGGAGGGAAACCTGCCAAAGGATGAAGTAGAGGATGGACTTCAAAGAGTTCAAAACTACATTTAGATAATTATCAAATATACTTAGAACTAACACTTTCTTTTAATTTTTTAAACGGTGAAGTGACAGTTCCCAGTTAAGAGGTGATGAAATGATAAAAATTGGTTCCCATGTATCAATGAGTGGAAAGAAGATGCTGCTGGCTTCGGTAGAGGAGGCAGTTTCCTATGGAGCTAACACATTTATGGTGTATACCGGTGCACCTCAGAATACTTCAAGAAAGCCGGTTGAAGATTTAAATATAGAGGCAGCCCTGATACAAATGGAGAAGAATGGAATAGAGGAAATCATAGTACATGCTCCATATATTATAAATCTAGGTAACAGCGAAAAATTAGAAACTTTTGAACTAGGTGTCAGTTTTCTGAGAGAAGAAGTGAGAAGATCTGAAGCAATGAAGAAAGCGAAACAACTGGTCCTGCATCCGGGCGCCCATGTTGGTGCAGGTGAAGAAAGAGGTATCCAGCAAATAATACAAGGATTAAATGAAGTCATTACAAGAGAACAGAATATCCAAATAGCATTGGAAACAATGGCGGGTAAGGGGTCTGAATGTGGGCGTACTTTTGAGCAGATAGCCTCAATAATTGAAGGTGTGAAATGTAATGAGAAACTTTCAGTGTGCCTGGATACCTGTCACATTCATGATGCAGGATATGATATAGTCAACGACCTGGATGGAGTCTTGAAGAAGTTTGATAATATTATTGGATTGGAGAGGCTTAAGGTAATCCATTTGAATGATAGTAAAAATCCAACTGGAAGCCGAAAAGACAGACACGAGCTTATCGGTTCCGGACATATCGGCTTTGAGGTCTTGTGTCGAGTGGCACAGCACGATCTGTTGAAGGATGTACCTAAAATACTGGAAACTCCTTATGTTGATGACGGAAAGGGTAATAAGAAACCTCCCTATAAATTTGAAATTGATATGCTCAGGAAGGGAGTGTACAATTCAAATATCAAAGATGAGATAATTGTTTAAAGAAAGCGACAGGAGGCAATTTTATCATGGTGGAAGTAGGATGCAGGTACAGACACTTCAAAGGTAAGGAATATCTTGTTCTTCATGTGGCTAAGCATTCCGAGACCCTGGAGGATTATGTAGTATATCAGGCTCTATATGGAGAAAAAGGGATTTGGGTAAGACCGCTGAAAATGTTTATAGAAGAAGTGAATGTAGGTAACACTAAAGTTAAAAGATTTGAAGAGATTCAATGACTAAAAAAATCTGTCTATGAGGCAGATTTTTTTAATCTACTCTTTATGTCCTTTGGTAACATAGGATACAGACAGAAACTGATTGCAGATATATAATTCAACTATAAGTTATTGTTTTATATGAAACCAAAGGAGGAATTTTCATGAGTGCTTATTTAGGTAAAATACATCACTGGCTTTTTAACAAAATAAAATATGCTGAGGATATCGAGAAGAAAATCGAAAAGCTGGCCTCTGATCATGGGATAGCTGAGGCTTCTGAATGGAAAACCGAAATACAGGGTGAGTTTGGAGGTGTTACAGGAGATGAACCTCTTGAAAGAATCATCGACACTTCAAATATACATGGCTGGCTCCAAAATAAAATTATAGGAGTTGAATCAAGACAAGCGGCTTGGATAACAAGGTTACTAAGCACAAACAACAGCTATATGGATGCACTAATAAGAATTTTTTCCGAAGATGGAAGAAGCAAAGGCTCTGAAGCAGTGGAGAACTACAACATAGAAAAAGCCGGAGATATTTACAGGGTGTTAAATGATTATATCCTTGAGGGAATGCCTTGCGACTCAGTGGATAAAGTTGTTGAAAATAGAGAAGAGTTATTTAAATGGATATCTACCAGATGTCTTCATAGAACGAATTGGGATGCAGCAGGCGGAGATATAAAGGTCTTTTATGAGTTGAGAAGGGTTTGGATAAGTAATTTTGTTAAGGCACTGGGTACAGAATTCAAGTATGATACAGAATATGATGGAGAAATGAGGATAAATACCATAAGCATATAAGACAGCAGGAGCTGTCTTATTTTTAAGTTTGTAAACATTTTTAATATATGATAAATTAGAATAGTATAACAAATTTCAAAAAGGTTATTCATGTAAGGAGAAAGAATTATGATAAAAAAGGATTTATCCGATATGAGGAAACATATGAAGCTTGAAAGTACAATGCTTCAATTCCACCAGCTCTATAGTGTATATTTAAAGAAGGACAACCTTGAAGTAGTACATAAGGATTTAATTAATTTTGAGGCCTTGGAAAGTGAGACTCAGGAGCTCTACATAAAGAACTTCAAAAAGTTATTGTCCGGTGCATTGGATTCTAAACTTTTTGAACTGGACTTTATAGCTGACAATAATTCCGATAATACCCAGGGAGTTCTTCATAAGGCTCTCGAGGAGAAAAATAATGAATCTTATATCATGGCCTTTGATGAGGTTGTAAATAAGATTGCGGCTAATTATAAATATGAGAGTGACATAGTTATAACCTTTATTACCGGCGAGTATTGGAAGGGTGCGAAAAAAAGAAGTGAGGCCGCTGATGAAGCAGAGGATGACAATGTGTTTTCCTTCAGGTTTCTTATGGCCAGTATAAATAAGATAGATCATCCTAAAAAGGCTTTACAATTTGATTATGTAAACAGGGAATTCAAAGCCAGTTCTTCTCTTGATGCCATCATTAATTTGAACAGTCCTCTGGATGGCTTCATGTTCCCATGCTTTAACAATAACTATTCGGATATAAATCATATCTTGTATTACTCAGGAAGAAATAATGAGGTGAATAGCGCCTTTATCGAAGAGGTTATGGGATGTACGCTCAAGATAACGGCAGAGGAGGAGAAAAACTGTTTTAATGCCATTATCAAGGGGGTTGTCGGTGAATCTATAAAACCGGAGGTAATGCAGGCAATATATGAAAGGATCGCTGAAAAATCAGAAGATATTGAGGAAGGAGAACCTCAGGTTGTAACAGTAAAGGATGTTAAATCAGTATTGGAAGGCAGCGGTGTTGAGGTAAAGGACATTGAGACCCTGGAAAAGATATATGAAGAGACTATAGGAAGTACAAGCTTTGATTTTAAGGTGGATAATATTCTTCCGGATTTAAAATCAAAGTCCGTAAAAATTGAAAGCGAAGCAGCAAATATAAGTATTGCTCCACAGGCTCTCGGTAAGATTAAGCAGGTCAGGAATAAGTACGGCAAGAAGTGCCTCCTTATAGAACTGGATGAGGATATTGAAATCAATGGTTTTAAAATTCAGGCTTCAGAGACATGGCAGGAATAACTATAGTATTTAAGAAAAAAGATAGGATTACCTATCTTTTTTCTTATTGATTTTCTTTCTTTCTACCTTCTTTTGCACCGAATAACCAAACTTACCCAATGATATCGATGCCAGCGGATAATATTCACCATGGGAATAGGTTATTAAATCTGCCTTTTCCAAATGAATTTTCCCATTGGAATCAATCAAATTCTCTTCTACATGGACGGATAGAATCTCTGCCAGAAAAAGATCATGAGTACCCAAAGGGATTATACTTTTTACCTTGCATTCCATAGCAATGGGACAATCCTTTAGCATCGGGACAGAAACAACCTCGCTCTCTTCCAAAGAGAAACCCATATCTGAAATTTTATCGGTTCTTCTTCCAGAACGTACACCACAGTAGTCAACCTTTTTAGTCTGTGACCTGGTTGGAAGATTAACTACAAATTCGCCACTTTCCTTTATATATTCATATGATAACCTTTCAGGTCTTATAGCGACTGTTATCATAGGAGGCTTTGTACAGGCAGTACCAATCCATCCTACAGTAAATACATTAATATTGCCATTTGAGTTCATGGAAGTGATTAAAACCACTGGAACAGGGTTTAACATTACGCTTCCCTTGAATGTTTTTTTAGTCATATCATAATCTCCTGAAATCTACTGTAATCTGAGTTTTTCTTATAGCTAATCAATATCCATAAAAATTGGAGCAAAAGTAATTAAACTACCCAACTGATTATATATTCTATGTTTTCTTCCGGAATTACAACCGATGGAGTACACTTTTTCCATATACCCTTGATTCCCATTTCTGAGGCACTTAACTCGAAGTGGCACATGGCAATTCCTATGTCAATCTTCTGCATATCAAAGCCCAAAGCTTTTGAATAACCCTTGGCATGGTTCATATAAATGTGAATTGTATTTTTTTCTTTCACAATTCTCCAGGGCTGTTTATTTGAAGCAGAGGGTGCCAAACGAACCATTTCCAACGGCTCGCGGTAAATATCTGCATCGATTTCGGAAAGGGGCTTGGAAAAAGTGCCGTCAAAGAAAAGTTTTTCCCATTGCAGGCGATTATTCGAACCGGCAATACTTCTCATAATGGAATCTACAATTCTTCTATTCTCGCTTGGTTGACCCACAGGAGAAACAATTGGAAGTATTTCATTTGTAGTTAATTTAATGGCCTTTGCAAATTCACTCTTCTTAAAGGTACCACCTAGCCAGCAGGTACCAAGTCCTAGAGACGTCGCATACAAGATTACTTTTTCCAATTCATAACCCAAAGCCAGAAGGTTTATCTCCTCATTGTCAGTTGCTGTCACTATGAAGGAGGAAGCACCTTTTATTATGCCATAGGTACCGAGTTTTACATCTGAAGTTTCCATGAGAATCTTCGAATCCACAATTATGAACCGGACGCCAGATGGAAAAGGTGCAGAAAGGGACTCAATGTAACTGGAGAGTTTCTTCTTGAGCGCGTCATCTATTGGAACAGGTTTATATGACCTTACAGACTTTCTCTTTCTTATTATTTGTGAAACAGGAATGTCAAAAATTTTATTGGTAGTATCACTCATAACATTATCCCCCTTGCGAACTCTATGTTGAAATAAAACCGTAAATATTTAACCATATACTTGTTTAAACTCATATTCTTATTTTATGTAATTCAAGTAGTAATTATTTTTACATAAAAGTAATATATAAAGTTCAATTTTATGGAAAAAAGTCATCCTATTGGATAAAAAATTATTTATATGAAATAATATATCATAAACAAATATAGAAAGAAAGGTGGATATTAAGGTGGACTTATCTGTGGATATAACCTGCCCAAATTGCAGCAGCATTAACCTTGAAATTAAGAGAAAAGTAACCTATGTTTATACATATAAACTAAATACTGAGGAAAATAAAGAGAGGATAGATAAAAATGAGCCACTGCCATTTCTTTTTGATAATAGGGAAAAGTACGGTTCCGATGAATATATACTCTGTGAAAAGTGTGGCGCAAAATATCCGATAAGTTTGGGAAATAGAGAAAACAGAATAGATTTCACCATTCTTCGAAAGGCTATAAGATCGGATCATACAGAAAATCC
>JAUZPH010000080.1 GCA_030706065.1 Bacillota bacterium
ACCCCAGTATAACTGGCTAAATATTACACTTATTACATTGGATCTGCTGTTATCTTATACCCTAAAACAGCCTACTTATATATTACCTATATTATACAAGCTTCTTCAACATTTTTTTGCATTTATAGATGTATGTTTTTATATTTTATCTTATATATTTCTTCTATATCATGCTCAGCCTGATTATAAGCAATACTGCTCAAAGCCTGTTGTCATCACTGGTGATAAATCTCTGCTTCATCACGCTAAATATAGAAGATAAGGTGCTTATGATATTTGTTTCATCACAAATGTCATAAGCACCTTTTTACTTCAATTATATACAGATGCGGAAATTTAAACCTTAATAATTCTCCTGAGAAAATATCGAATCTTCACCGATTTTTCGAAGGAGATAAATTCAACTATAAATTTCCGCAGCTATATTTACCTGATGCGGCATTCCCGCCATCAATTCAAGCTATAATATAGTCCCTTGAGCATCATTAATTCCTCATGGGTTCCTTCCTCGGCGATTCCCTTATTGGCAATATACAGAATCCTGTCGGCATTCCGGATGGTAGATAATCTGTGGGCCACTATGAAGGCTGTCTTATCTTTAAGAATTACATCCATGGCCTGTTTTATGAGATTCTCAGTTTCAGTATCTATGGAACTGGTAGCTTCATCCAGTATAATTACACTGGGGTTCTTAAGTATAATACGGGCAAAGCTGATGAGCTGCTTCTCACCGGCGGAAAGTCCTGCTCCCCGTTCTTCCAGCGCCGTGTAAAAACCATCCTTCATCCTTTCTATGAACCGGTCGGCAAATATAGTGCGGGCAGCCTGAATACATTCTTCATCGGTGGCATCTTCCCGGCCGTAACGTATATTATCAATGACAGTTCCCTTGAATATGAAGGGGTCCTGCATCAGTACGCCCACCTCCCGGCGCAGGGAATCAAGAGTGGCCTCCTTTACATCAATGCCGTCTATCTTGACGCTGCCCCCGGCAACGTCATAGAATCTTGTAATTGTATTGATTACTGTAGTCTTGCCTGCACCGGTAGGCCCTACCAGCGCGATGGTTTCACCAGGCTTTACGTGAAGATTGAAGTCCTCAAGAATATTTACCCCTTCTTCATAGGCAAAGGTAACATTGTCAAAGTCAACTTGTCCCTTTACATTTTTCAGTTCTATTCCTACGCTCTTGCTTTCAATGGCCACAGGATAGTCGATGGTGTCGAATACCTGTTCCAGGTTGGAACTTACCTGAGCAAGCTGCTGTACTAGCATAGCAATCTGAGTAAGCGGAGCGCTGAAAAGGCTCATATAGCTTATGAAGGCAACAATAGTACCGGCATCTACGGAGTGACTGCCGTGAAGTATCATATACAAGGATACTCCATACAGGCACAGGGTACCGATGTTCCAAAAGGTGTCAACAATGGGTGTGTTGAGTTCATTTCTCAGCACTATCTTCATCCACTGTTTAATGCTTGCATTATGAACTTCCTTGTAAATTTTTTCATTCATGGCAGCCCTGTTATAGTTTTTGACTATCTTCTCACCCATGATGGATTCTACAAGAAAGGCTGTTCTGTTGGATATCTTTGCTCTGTGGTAAGGAAAGAGCTTCCTGATGGAATATCTGAGGGCGAAGACACATGTCATCATCGGAACTGCCGCTGCAAAAACAATGGCAGTAAGAGGCGGACTTATTACAAGCATAAATACAGTTACAACAACTATCTTCACTATATAAATAAGAAACAGCAGTACGAAGTTGGTAAAGAAGTTGGCCAGGTCGTTTATATAATCGGTAACACGTATAACTATCTTGCCCGCCGGCCTTGAATCGAAGTAATCAAAGGGCAGCTGCTGCAGCTTGTAGAATATGTCCTGCCTTATCTTCGCAATTATGCTGTGCCCCATCTTACCCATGAGTCTCGATTGGGCCAGAGTAATGCCTATCTCAATGGCTGCCAGCAGGGCAAGGCCTGTAATTATCAATACAAGTTGACGGTAATCCTTGGACAAAACCACGCTGTTAATGATATATTTGAGCAATAATGGAGCTATCAAGGAGGTTACCGACGTAACCAGCATAAGGAAGAGCACCAGTGCAAAAATCTTTTTAAAGGGCAGTATATACCGCAGGATTCTGCCAAACTGTTTAATATCTATCTTGTTCTGTATGATTTCATCCTGGAAGTATGTATTTCTCTGTGCCATATTATATTACCACCTCACTTGCTGCCAAAGCATCAAAGTCAATGACGGACTTTCTCTGTGCTTCCTGAATATTATATACATTGGCAAAATGACCTCCAAGCTTCATCAGTTCCTCAAAGGTTCCCCTCTCGATAATCTCACCATCCTGCATGTAGATAATCTCATCACAGTCCAACACCGAGGACATCCTGTGAGCTGAAATAAGGATGGTCTTTTCCGGATAATATTTTTTGATATCTTCAAGAAGCCTTTTTTCCGTGTCCACGTCCAGCGCACTGGTGGAATCGTCCAGTATAAGCACAGGTTTGTCCTTCAGGAGCGCTCTGGCAATGGATACCCTCTGCTTCTGGCCCCCGGAGATACCGAGTCCTTTCTCTCCCACTATGGTGTCGTAGCCTTGCGGAAGTCCCTGAATGAAGCTGTGGGCTTGAGCATGCTTTGCCGCCTCAACTACATGTTCCTTTTCAATATCAGGCTCTGCATAGGCTATATTGGAATCAATGGTATTGGAGAAAAGGAACACCTCCTGAAATACATAGGAAAAGCTGCTCCTGAGAGACTCCAGTAAATAATCCCTTATATCCCTGCCATTAACCTCAATGCTTCCTCCGGTGAGATCATGAATACGCACCAGGGATTCCAGAAGGACACTCTTGCCGCTGCCTGTTCCTCCTACGATGCCTACCTTTTTGCCATAGGGTACGTCGAGATTGATATCCTTGAGAACCTGCTTGCCATCCATAACCATGGACCCATTCCTAATACGGACAGCAGGCCCATTATCTGCAGTTACTGCTGCTTCCCCATCCGATATCCTGGACTTGCATTTCATGAAATTCATCATTTTCTGTCCTGAAACCAGCTGCTGCTGCATCTGGAACAAAGTATTATTGACCTGTGTTATGTAATCCATTATTTTTAGTACATAGTTGGAACAGGCAAGAAGATACCCAACCAGCATATATCCATTTATAACAAGAATTGTACTCACAGCTATTGTCCCGATATATGCAATCTGCTTGACGGAGTTGAATATGACATCAAACTTGGAGGACAGGTAAATCTGTTTGATATATGAACCTTTAAGCTTTTCATTGGATTCATCAAACTTTCTCTTTTCAATGTCCTCATTGGTAAAGGAACGAACCAGGCGCACCGCTGCAATATTCTCCTGAACAGTGAGGTTCATCCTGCTGTTGCTCTCCCTTATTTTTCTGAAGTTAACCCTTGCTGCCTTTCTGAAATTCATCAGTGCAATGACAAAGAAGGGCATCATCATAACAGGAATAAAAAGCAGGCTGATATTGATACGGCCCAGCAAATATATACAGCTTATGAGCACGAATATACTGTCAAATATGTTGGGGATCATTCTGCAGAATAATTCCTTGAACATAATGGTATCCGAATTGACGGTGGTCAGCAGTTCACCGGTGTTGTACTCGGAAAGGGTACCGCTGTCCAGTTCCATAAGCTTGCGAAAGGCAACCATTCTGAGATCCGTCTCCAGGTTAAGACCAAGACGCTGATTTGTGATATTTTTAATATAAACAAGAATTATCCTTGTAATGAGAAGAGCCATAAACACCGCGGCCAGGCTGAAAAAGAGCTTCATGGAATGAACCTCGCCGTATTTTCCGCTGAGCATAAAGGCAAACATCCCATTATCCGCAGGTTTATTATCAATTATAACGTAGTTGATAAATTGGGCTGAAATAAGTGGAATAAGCAGATCCGCAGTCAGTGCAATAAAACTGATTAGCTGCACTGCAGCTGCCGGCAGCAGATTCTTCTTCCAGTACCTGAATCCAAACTTTAGTACATCCATAAAAACATTCCCCTCTTAAGTAATATACAATTTGATATGGTTGTGTGCGCACACGTAGTGAAGATAATTGACAGTTGACAATTGAGAATTGACAATCATTGAAGAAATTCAGTTGGACTGAATTTCCAAAATTATGTTTGTTCAAGCTTTTTCGAAGCCATGCGGAGAAAAAGCATCCTACATTGTCAATTGTCCATCGTCAATTGTCCATTATAAAGTCTCCCCTTCCGTGAAGGAATATCCGATTACGCAGTCATGAACATTACGGTCCTTATTAATCTGCCGGAGCAGAATAGAAAAAGCTTTTCTTCCTAGATTGCGGATTCCGCAATCAACGGATTGTATTCTTGGCGATATGGTCTTTAATATGTCAATATTATCAAAGCCCATTATTCCAGCCTGGTCCGGTACCTTTATTCCCCGTTCCCTAAATAAATTAAGAACCTTGATAGCTAAAACATCATATGAGCAAAGTACGGCTGCCTTACCGTGCTTTTCACTCTCAACCAGCTGAATAATTCTGTCTTTGTCAAAGTCCTCCAGGACTATTTCCTTCATCATCTCGTCCTTTATTCCTTCCAGATATCCGTTTCTTCTTTCTTCCATCGAATAAATATTTATCCCCTGCCTTCGCAGATTCTGAATTCCCACATCCATATAAATTACCCTGCTGTAGCCCTTCTGAACTATATAAGAGACAGCATTTCTCATAATCTGCCGTCCATCCACATCAACATGGATAAAGTCGGATGATATCCTGTTATAAACGGTAACAATAGGTACATTCAGCTTCTTAAGCTCTTTTTCATACTCCTTGCCCATGCCCACGGGGAATATTATTAGCCCATCCACTTTTCTTCCCGCCAGATATCTGATTCCTTCCATTTCTCTTACCGGATCATTATGGGTTAATATAAGATTGATAAAATATCCGTTTTCTTTGGCGATGGCTTCTATGGCCTCTATAAGCAGTGAAAAAAAGTTATTGCTGAGATTGATGCAGACAACTCCAATGGTATATGTACTCCCCTTTGCAAGGCTCCTTGCCAGATGATTTGGATGATAATCAAGTTCTCTTGCAGCCTGCAATATCCTGCTTTTGGTTTTTTCACTTATCCCGCTTCTGTTGTTTAACGCACGGTCAACCGTACCTTCCGAAACACCACACAGGGCTGCTATATCCTTTATTGTGCTGGCAATAATAATCACCCTCCATTTCCCGTGTCCGTACACGTTTTATACAATTATATAAAACTGCTTACATAATGTCAACCTCTGCAAAATGTTTCTCTGGAAAAAGCCAATTATGACAAAGGGACCATGCATAATGCATTTTACTCATTATGCAAAGTCCCATTCCTTTGCGTCAGAATATGTCAGATAGTTCAATTGTCAAATCACTGAAAACTTTAGATGAAGCTGTTTCATTACAAAGGTGTTTATGATATACCAAAATAACAGCAATAAGCAATTCAACATTATTGATAGTTGTTGTTAATCCTCCCTATCTAGTTATTTTATTTCTGCTACTTTAATTTTTTGAGGTCCTCTCCCAATTCCTTCAAATGGTCCTGCGGTCATCCTGCCTGCAGGGCGGAGATTTCCGAAGAAATCATTTTCAATGCACAAAGGTGTTCCATCCGGTTTTTCAAAAGGCAATTCCGGCTCAAAGGCAATACCTAAGAAATCTGTAGTGACGGTGACAGTTTCAACTTCTGCCAATGCATCACCAAAATCAAATGTTAGATAGACGCTGCTACCTTCTGTTACTACCTTTACCTGCGGCTGCATATCCGGATATATTACGGAATTTATCTCTTTTTTGTAAGGTTTTGCATCGTTAAAGTAAAGGTTGGAACCACAATACATAGGAAGTCGCACATTTGCAAATTCATCAACGTTGGATAAACCTTTGTGCCAGTTTTCATCAACAGTGGGGCATTCGTTATAGAGAGCAAGCCCTTTGAGAATGCTGCCATCTTCCTGATATTTCACTCCATTTAAAATCCAGCCGTTGGTTGGATCAATCTTCTTTTCTTTTTCCCCACTTTCATACTGGGTACCAATAAAGATATTATTATAAAACCTGTCGTCTCCGCCGAGAATAGTCATGAGTCCATGAACACCAGTTTCGTGGTTATAGTGATATGGTGTAAAACGATTAGGTACTCTGGCCCAGGTACTAAAACCGCCAAACAGGTTATTAACATAAGCCCCTCCCTGAGCCATATCCCTGATATTCTTCATAGAAAGCATGATGTTATTGTCAACCACATAGGGGCCATGGCTTACTTCTACAAATATGTCCTCTGTATCATTATCATATAACAGATTGCCGGAAATACGGGTACCCTGGGTCTGCCAATCCATCCACATGCCGCGGTCGCAGTTATGAATGTGGTTATTAAGGATCTGGCAGTCTAAAGCTGCATGCAGTTTAATTCCTCCGACTTCTGAGCCGTTAAACATTCTCTTATGATGGATATTAAAAATGTGATTGTTGTTAACTTCGCTGAATACTTCTCCCAAATGTCCGCAGATACCGGCTTGTTCACAGTCATGGATTACATTATTGCGCACAATGTGGGAGCCGATGTTCTCTTTACTCCAACCTATACGTATTGCATTGAAAATAACATCGCGCTCACGCTGGGTTCCATGTTTTGTACCGATAGTTACCCACTCATTGTGCCCGGTAGAGATTTCTTTGCCAAGACTTATACCGGAATTCTTGGCATTACTGATTTCATTGTTTTCAATAATCCAGCCTTTGCTCCAGTGAGGGCCGATTAAGCCTTCCTGCAGTGCTGTGGGCGGCGCCCAGTTGGGAGCTGCCATGGTTAAATGGAAGCCGCGGACCGTAATATAGTTAATTCCGGTCTTTTCAGGCCAGAAACAGAACTTGCGTACATTGATTTCAATTGTATTTTCGAGAGGATCAAGTTCACCAAAATTTGCATAGATAGTTGTATTTTTATCGTCTGTCTCACAGTACCAGGCATGCAAAGACCACTCAGGCTCTCTTGCCTCTTTAAAAGGTTTAGGATTTAAAACTTCCTCAAGAGTTGTTACCTCAAACATGGATTTTCCGTTTATGTACACCTCTCCCAGATGAAAAATTCTCTCCAGGCTCCTAAACCAGTCGCCACAGACAACTTCTTTGTACGGATTGAAATCTCCAAAAAAGGAATTGGGGATAACAGTTTCATAAACGCTGCCTTCCACCTTTGTCCAATCAGCAATTTTCTCCCCGCCGGAAATTACAACACTTTCACCAGGTGCAGCCTCATAAGTAATCCTTTCACTATCGCTTGTCCCTCCATTTTTTGGATTGACATACTCACGGTAAATACCTTCATGTACAGTAATGGTATCACCAGCTTTCGCTAAGTTTCCTGCCCGCTGAATGGTCTTGAAGGGACTTGCTAAGGAACCTGCCCAAGTATCACATCCACTGGTAGAAACGTGAAAATGATTTGACATAATAATTTCCTCCTTGTTTACCGATGTATTTCAAATCCTAATTTTTAACTTCCTTGTTTTCTACTCTTCTTATCCCTATACTGAATCGCTTGTCAAGCTGTCAATAAAATTCGATTTAAAAGTTACAAATCGATATTCAAGCGTAATGGTTTATTCCGGTAAATAAATGTTCTGAGTCCGTAAGACTTTTTGAAGCTCTTTAACATCAATTTGCTTTGGGCTTATACCCTTGCTGTTTGCGAGAGCCGCTGCCGCTCCGGCAGCCTCACCGGTCATCATACAAAGAGAAATTGCACGTACACCACTTTGTGCAACATGATCGGCAGAAAGGCATCGGCCAGCCACCAGCATGTTGTTGATATTCACAGGAAGCATGGTTTTGTATGGAATCTGGAAACTGCGGTTACCCTCTACAGGGACGAAAATATGTCCTTTGTAGCCCTTTCCCTCCACTGAGCCATCTCCATCCATATTGGCATCAGGCGCCAGCATATCGTAAAAACGGGGGTAAACTGCTATTACATCATCAAATTGGCGGTTTGCCTCCATATCTTCTATTGTAAGATGATACTCACCGATAATTCGTCGGCTGTCACGAAAGCCAATTTCAGGTGCAATTGAGGTAATCTCTATATTTTCCAGACCCTCAAAATGCTCCTTCATGTACTGGTAAAACTCCATGATATACTGCCTGCACTTCACTTCCCCACGGGTTAAATCATCCACATCCGTAGGGTCAATTTCATACTCGCAGGAATAGTTGATGTAGGAAATCTGGCCTCCAGCAGTTACTCTGCCGAATGGAAGATCCTGACGTTTGCACGTCAAATTTGTTTTCCCGGCACGGTAGTCTTCGTGAAAGGTCCTTCCATGAACCTTCAAAAGGTCACCATTTTGGGTAAGCTTTTTGACATCAGCCCCTGCAACACGGAAGCTGACAGTTCCAGGCTGACAAAGACCATCCCTTTCCCTTCCCTGTTCAAAAGGTACACCGGCGCTGAAGGCAACATCGGCGTCTCCCGTAGTATCTATAACAATTTTTGTCCCAATTGCTACAGGCCCTTTTTTCGTTTGGATAATAACAGCCTGTATTTCATTGTTTTCAACTACAACCTGATTGACAAAGGAATGAAGCTTCAATTTTACCCCTGCGGCCTTTACAAAGTCATCGAGGAAAACCTTTAGATATTCGCTGCTAAAACGTGGTGGTGCATCTTGGCGTATGTCATCACTCCCGTATTTAGCGTGATATTTTTCTTCAATTTCTGCATAAATGCCTTCCGCGTGGAAGGGTGTTCCTTTAAAGAAGTAATTGCAGGTTTCAACATAGGATGCAGTGATATTCCCTCCCAGAAATCCCCGCTTCTCCAGCAGCATTGTAGTACTTCCATTTCTTGCCGCGGAAATTGCCGCACCTATACCTGCAGGTCCACCGCCAACAACCAGAACGTCTACCGACTCAGCTATATCCAGAATTCTTTCTTTTAATGTAACTTGCATCTATCTAATCAACTCCTTTAATTTTGTACCTTTAACCTGTTTAAATTCACGTCTTCCCTAATAGTCAACAGTAACAAAACAATAAAATTATTCCACTTTTTTATATCCCAACTTGTCTGATATAGAGTCTGAAATTTCCAGTAAGTTCTGTATAATGTTCTTGCTGTTTTCAGAATTCATTCGGCTTATAGGACCTGAAACGCTGATTCCTGATATGACCTTGCCGGAATAGTCACGAATAGGTGCTGCAATGCATTTAGCTCCCAGCTCACATTCCTCGTTATCAAAAGCATAACCCAGGTTCCTGACTTTATCAAGTTCATCCAGTAGAGCTTCCTTGGTAGTAAGCGTGTTACAAGTAAGCTGCTGAAGGCCTTTTACGCGTATAAAGTTATCTAAGGCAGCACTATCATAATTCAGCAGCAGGAGTTTTCCTATACCCGTGCTATGAAGGGGGGCATTTTTTCCTATGCGTTGAAGTGTTCTCAGCATTTTGTCTTGTCCTTCAACCACATCCAGATATACTACTGTCATATCATGCTCAATAGCCAGACATGCTGATTCGTGGCATCTTTCTGAGAGTTCTTCCAGGAATGGCCGAACGACTTCTCGAATACTGAATTGTGATTTGACAGCCTCTCCAATTTTACAAAACTTCAAACTTAAGGAGTACTTAGAAGTCTCCGGATTCTGAGTTACGTAACCGTTTTCCATAAGTGAACTAAGCATTCTTAAAACTGTACTGGCAGGATAATTTACCTCAATGGATATGTCTTGAAGGCGCATAGGGCCCTTACTGCCAGCCATGGCCTCAATTATTTCAAACATCTTCGCTACGGATTGATTTTTTTTTGTTACCTTTTCTTTCATTCTCAGAGACTCCTTTCTATCAAATCGTACGAACTCTTTATTTCAGAAGTATAACATAATGATAAAAACATTTCAATTTAAAGAGGCACATAGATTTCATTAAATGAAATCTAATTTTAATATAAGTCAAACTTTGACGTATAGTACTTGCTAACTAAAAATTATGATAGTATAATAAATTCGTAAAGAATATGCAAAATCAAATTTCACTATGTGAAATTAATACAAAATAAAGTTAATTTGAGAGGAGAAATTACTATGCGTATTGTTATGCTGGAACCTTTAGGAATCGCTGAGGAGGCGGTTATGAGACTTGCTCAGCCACTTATAGGGAAGGGGCATGAATTTTCATTTTGTGGATCAAAAATTCAAAGTGAGGAAGAAGTTATTGCAAGGGCAGCAGATGCTGACGTTTTAATTATTGCAAATTCACCACTACCTGCAAAGGTTATAAATGCAGCTGAAAAGCTTAAGATGATATCAGTAGCCTTTACAGGTGTTGATCATGTAGATGCAGCTGCTTGTAAGGAAAAAGGAGTTCTTGTGGCAAATGCTCAGGGGTATTGTACAGATGCTGTTGCTGAATTAACATTAGGGCTTATACTTTCAACACTAAGAAATATTGTTCCATGTAATGAAGTTACAAGACAGGGAAAGACAAAAGATGGCCTAGTAGGAAATGAACTATATGGAAAAACTATAGGTATCATTGGAACCGGTGCTATAGGGACAAGAGTGGCCGAAATAGCCAAGGTTTTTGGCTGCAAGCTGTTGGGTTATAGCAGACATGAAAGTGAACATGCACGTAACATCGGCGTTGAGTATGTTGAATTGGAAGAACTGCTTTCAAAGAGTGATATAGTTACCTTACATACACCTTTAACGGATGCTACAAAGCTTTTGATTAATAAGGAGCGTCTGTCACTAATGAAACCGACCAGCATTTTGATTAATGCTGCAAGAGGGCCGGTTGTTGACAGTAAAGCATTGGCAGATGCTTTAAATGAAAATAGAATTGCAGGTGCCGGTATAGATGTATTTGAGGTAGAGCCACCTGTTGAAACAGATCATCCTCTCTTTAACGCAAAAAATGTAATAGTTACTCCGCATATAGCCTTCGCTACAAAGGAATCAATATATAGACGTGCTGAGATTACATTTGATAACATAACAGCATGGATGAATGGTGAAAGAAAGAACGTTAAAATAGGTTAATTTTAGTAATCTGAGCTGAATGCTTGGACACAAAAGC
>JAUZPH010000081.1 GCA_030706065.1 Bacillota bacterium
AAGGCTTTCAAGAGCCCGCAGCATTCTGAGAGACAGGCTCCAAACTGTTGAAGGAGGTATATCCTATGGGAAATAGATTGTTTGATAAGAGGTTGAAGACTGAATTAAAACAATATCCTCCGGACCTGCCGGAAAATATCTCGACCGGAATAGACGAGGCTTTGAGGACCCTTCCGAACAAAAAGGTGAACAGATACAATCCCTATTTCAGAGTGCCGGTAGGCATTGCCCTCCTGTTTTGCCTGATTTTCGCCGTATCGCTGATAAGAGACAGTATTCCTGGACTGAGGGTTGCTTCTGTGAAGGAATTACGGGCAAAATACCCTGCCTACAGCGGTTTTTCTCCAAATGCAAATGTCTTTATATGGCCTTTTGAGGAAGTACTAAAGGATCCTGAGGCTCATATAATTGTTGGGGAGGTTGTCGGCGACACAACAAAAGAGGAAGTTCCTATAACACTAAACCCCGGTACCCCTGAGAAGAAAATCGACGACAAGCTAAGGTCCATTGGCATGAATCCTTCGCACAGCATAGAGGTTTCATATACAAAGGTCCGGGTACTAGATAATATCACTGCAAACAAGATAAGAAGCCGCGAAATAACAATCTTCCAAGTACCTCCAGGAGATTATGAGTTCATTCAGCCTTTAAAGCCCGGAATGAAGGCAGTGTTTGTTTTAAGTGATGGGACTGACAGATACAGCGGCAAGTATGCGCTTGATCGATATCATTCCTTTTATGTGACAGAGGACGACTATGTTTTGTCAATGAGCGGCTTTGGTGACAAGTACAGCGGGATGAGATTGAAGAATTTCGAAAAAGAAATAAAAAAGCTTGAGAAGTAAATTCGAGTTATTCTCAAAAAACGGAAGCACCTCGGGGATGCCCCTTAGGTGCTTATTCCATCCTCTTCTCTATTTCCTCATCGGTCATATCAAAATCTCTGCATACCTCCTCATCAAACAACTCTTTCCAGCGGGCCGCATCTATTCTGCTTGACAGCCCTTTGTACACACCTTCTACTTTTTTTATCCATCACTAAACCGGTGTATTCTGATCCGGTTCTTCGTCTTCAACATCTGAAAGCCTTATCGCTTCTTCACATGCTTCCCTAAGGAGCTTAAACCTTCCAGATTATCCTCCGGGTTAACTTGGACAAACTTTCCCCTGTAAGCTTTTTTAATTATATACAACATAATCCAAACTATGTATAATATTGTTAATTCATCGTTATAGAAAGCACAAATAAAATTTCGTCCTGCAGGAAATAGAAGGAGAGGGAATTATGGATGATAAAGAAATAATTGAAAGAGCCCGAAAGGATTTTGAAGAGGATTTTGCCAAGAATGGTTATATGGAATCCAGGACGGGTGATGAAAAGCATCTGGAACAGATATTGGACAGCCTTATAGTCAATGATGGCTTCAAAGTGTTGGACTTGGGGACAGGCAGTGGTTATCTTGCCTTCCCACTGGCAAAGCGGAACCCAAACAGTATAATTACTGGCCTGGATATTGTTGTGAATACACTGGCAAGAAACAGGGAAAGGTCTGTAGTGGAATGTTTGCATAACCTGAACTTTGTTGATTATGACGGAATTGAGCTTCCTTTTGATGATAATACCTTCGACTGCATTGTAACAAGATATGCTCTGCATCATTTCCCCGATATAAAAAAGACTTTTTCAGAGCTGAGAAGGATAATTAAGCCTAATGGGCAGCTCTTTATCTCCGACCCCACCCCTAACGAAAATGATACTATGAGGTTTGTTGATGCATATATGCAGCTTAAGGATGATGGGCATGTTCAGTTTTACACAAAGGCTGAATTTGACGACTTGGCAATAGGTGAAGGCTTTGAGCTGGAGAACTGTTTTATGTCGGAGGTTGTATTCCGAACTGAGAAAACCAGAGATGCAAGATTCCCTGAAATAAGCAAAGGCGTTGATGAAAATATAATCGCAGGCTATGTGAAGTTCATTGATGGCCAGGAATGGACTATAGAACAGGTTTTAAATCTTTCCTTCAGAGCAAAATGAAACACAAAGTAACTGTTATACTGCTTGCAAATATGGCACTGGCTTTGATTGGGCGTTCAACTAAGGTCCACCCTGACAACACTGATAAAGTTATCGCCACTAATTTATGTGCTTGAACCTGACCGTGGTTCAGACTGCCTATTCCCTGCAATGTCTGTTGACCTGGGTAACGGAGGCTTTTTAGCCTTTGCTGCAGATCAGGTTATCACAAAAACAATCATGCAGGAATGGATAATTTTATGACATTATTAAAAGAAGTCAACTACGACCTCTTTGCCTAATCATATTAGAAGAATGCATAACATTTAATGTCACTCATCATTCCACAACCTTCCATATTGCAAATTCATACGAAGGGGCTATTAATGTATTTCCCGAATTCGTTAAATACTCATAGCGTCCTTTTTACTGCTTTTTTATCTTTCTATATAAAAATAGATAAAAACCGTCCTCCCCTGGTTCCGTTTCTCCTACTTTCACAAACCCATGCTTTTCATAAAAATGATGATTTCTATAGCTTAAATACGGAGTTTCCAATGTCCATATTGCTGCCTCCGGGAATTGATTATCCAAAAAATTCATTATCCTGCTGCCAATCCCTTTATTCTGATAGTCTAAAGCAACGTAGATATGCTTTAAATAAAACTCCCCGCTGCCTTTATCAACAACCCCAACTCCCCCGATTTTTTTCCCATTTTCCAATAGGATATAGCTGAAATTGTTACCCTGTGCATTTTCTATAAACTCCCTTTCTTTTTCTACCGGGCTCTTATCCGTAGGTCCGCGGCCATACAATTTCACCTCTTCTTTAAAGGCGTCGGCTTTTGCAAGTATAATCTGCTCTGCATCAGCAGGTTCCGAAGGCTTAAACACAATATTCATTTTTTCTCCTCCATAAAAATATCATGGCAAATCCTTGACTCACAATTTATATCTCCACATAAATATATTATATCATCATTTGGCATCATATTCTTTAAAATATGTTAATATATAACAAAAAAGAAGCCCTTCACTGAAGGCCTCTTCTTGTTTGCTCTTATATCAACAATTCCCTTTGTCTTGATCTTTTTCAATAACTGCTCCTTTTTAACTGGTAAAGAAAGTTCAGTACAGGATCAGTCTTTCTTTTCTCTTCTTCCTTGATACTTTCCAACTTATTAATTATTCCGTGAAAATCGGCAAATTGAGCCAAATGTTCTGCTGCTTTCTTAAGCTTGTCCTCATAGCTGGGATTTTCTTTCTCCTTAATCTTCTCTTGTTTTGGAATATTCAGATTTGAAAATATACTTCTTATACTTTTTTCATACATATCCTGCACCACCTTTCAAATAATTTATATACTTTATTATCGTCATTTTCTAAAAATTCTTTATATGAGAGGCGGGTATCAGTTTCCCTTTTATTTTGCAGTCTGCCTGTGTGTAATTGCATCTGCAGTATGTTTCATGCTTCCAAAGCCGGCGGAATTAATGCCGGGTTCTTAATTGAGCACCTCTGATTATTCAGGCTGATTGTTGAATATTTCATAATGAGAAAGTAAAAAATAAACTATTAGTATATACTTGGCAATAGTAAGCAATTTGTTTTTGAAATTGAAATATAACTTTCAGAGGTGTGATATGCCGAATATCTTCTGGTACATTTGCATAGCAGTTATTGCGGTAGTAAGTTCAGCTTTTTCAATATACAAGAAAAGAGACACTCATAAGGTTTCAACACTTATTGTGTTCTACCTGGCCACAGCCAGTTCTACTTGGATCGCTGAATTTATAGTACTTGGTTTATTTAACTCTTACGGATATAGAACTGGTATTTTTACAGACCCCTGGGCGCAAAACCTGTTTGGCCATTTAATACTCAACACCACGCTTTATCCTACCGCAGCAATAATTATGGTGGCATTTTCGCTGGGATATGCCTCTATTCCAATCATAGCAGCTATCTTTACAATTATAGAGTACTGCTTTGTGAAACTTGGGATATATGAGCAGCATTGGTGGAGATACTATATGACGTTTGCTGCAGTTGTTGTCTTTCTTTTAGTTGCGCGCAAATGGTTCGCCAAAATAAAGCAAAAACCTTCCGGATTGACAAGAGCAATAACCTTCTATTTTGTAGCCATGATAATCATACATACTCCGGCTCCTATTTTATTACTTTTGGAAAAACAATATTACCGGTTAAGTTTCATCGACAATTTAGTTGGCAACTTGTATCTCAGCAGCATCCTTATTATTTTCTTCTATCACCTACTTGTAGCTTTTCTTTTAGTATTATATACTTCCATTTTTAAAAAATGGTATTGGCGGATTGTACCCTTTTTCTTTCCTCCGGTAATTCAAGCCATATTCTTAAAGGTCGGTATTTTGGTAATGAAAGACGAATGGAGGCTGGCATACACAATAATCATCTATGAGTTAGCTATAGCAGTATATGTTTTAATAGAAAAATACACTTTAAAAGCTGTTTAAAATTCATACGGTGGATTGTACTCCAGATATTTTATAAGCTCTTTTGCGGCTGCGGTAAGCGGTATATCCTTAAGCCATGCCACACTCATACTTCTGGGTGGTATTTTCTCTATGACATTAATCTTGTAAAGGGTGCTGTTCTCTAAAATATCACCTACAAAGCTTTCCATAACACAGGCAATTCCAAAGTCATATTTGGCAAAATGTATGAGCAGGTCAATATTGGGGAACTCAAAATCCGGTGTTACCGTTACAGAGTTTTTTTCAAAGTATTCATCGATATATATCCGTGTGTTGCTGGTTTTTTCCAAAAGCAGCATCGGGTAGTCTGCTATTTCCCTTATGTGCCGCTTTGTCCCCGACAGATGTTTATACTTCTGCCCGGCGATGAAGCAGTCTTGAATATTCATAATATGTTTGAATTCCAGCATTTCATCTTTGAGGGGCATATTTACCAAACCGAAGTCAATCTCACCGGCCTTTATGAGCCTTACAATTTCAGGAGTATTGGGACATGTTACAACGACCTTTATCGCAGGAAAGTAGGTTTTAAAAAGCTTTAGAAAGGGAGCCAGATAATATTTGCAAAGGGTATCGCTGGCACCTATTCTAACTTCGCCGGTTTGAAGTCCTTTGATTTCAGAAATTTTTCTTTCACCAGAAGAAAGGAAGTTAAAAGCCTGTTCTACATTCTGTAACAAAACCTCTCCCTCCTGGGTCAGCTTGACACCCTTGGAGGTTCTGAAAAAAAGCTGGCACCCCAATTCATCCTCCAGCTGCTTGATCGCCCTGCTTACTGCCGGCTGGGTAACGTAAAGCACCTCGGAAGCCTTTGATACAGTGCCCGCCTTGGCTACATGATAAAAGAACTTGTATAATTCCAGGTTCACAGCTATAAATCCTCCTTATATCCCTTATGCCTAATATGCATTTCACTTATACCTTTGTTCTTATTATAATTAAATTGTAAAGAAAATTCAATCAACTCACAAATATAAGGAGGAGTAAAAATGAAAACAAAGATAGGTATCAATGGATTTGGAAGAATAGGAATATGTGCCTTCAAGGCAGCTCTGGACAATAATGAAGTGGAAGTTTTGGGGATCAATGAACCCTTCGCCGATTTGGACTATATGGTTTATATGCTGACACATGATTCTGTTCACGGAAAATTCAACGGCGAGGTTTCTGTGGACAAAGAAAATAATTCCCTGTTAGTTAACGGAAATGAAATCAAGGTATTCGCCGAGAAGGATCCGTCCAAAATCGATTGGGCTTCCTGCGGAGCAGAATATATTCTGGAATGCTCAGGAGTGTTTACCACAGTTGAAAAAGCGTCTGCGCACCTGAAAGGCGGCGCTAAAAAAGTTATAATTTCAGCCCCTTCAAAAGATGCACCAATGTTTGTTATGGGCGTAAACAACGACAAGTACACCAAAGACTTATCAGTAATATCGAATGCTTCCTGTACTACAAACTGTGTGGCTCCTCTGGCCAAGGTTATAAATGATGCCTTTGGTATAGAAGAGGCACTTATGACAACGGTCCATTCAACTACGGCCTCCCAAAAAACCGTTGATGGGCCTTCAAACAAAGACTGGCGCGGCGGAAGAGCTGCTTCCGTGAATATAATCCCCTCCTCCACCGGTGCCGCCAAAGCAGTAGGCAAAGTCATCCCGGAAATGAATGGAAAGATAACCGGCATGTCCTTCAGAGTTCCGACAATTGACGTTTCCGTGGTGGACCTGACGGTTAAACTGGTTAAGGCAGCCACCTACGAAGAAATAAAGGAAGCAGTAAAGAAGGCTTCAGAAACAAACCTGAATGGAATTGTGGGGTACACCGAAGATGCCGTAGTTTCAACGGATTTCATAAATGAAACGAGAACCTCTGTCTTCGATGCCACTGCAGGTATTGAGTTAAGTCCAAGGTTTGTAAAGCTGGTAGCCTGGTATGACAATGAATGGGGTTATTCAAACAAGCTAATCGATCTGGCAGTGTATGTTTCCAAAGTTGATGCGGAATAACACCAACTTTAGTACAGGCCATATATCAAAAAATATTAAAACTATACGCATCCCCAATACGGATGCGTATAGTTTTAAGCGGTTGTATCTCCGGTTTTAACAAGTTAAATTGTGCGATAACACTAATTAATCAAATTACTTTGTCAATTTGCACAGCTCCATAATAATCTCCGAACCGTCCGCGGTATTATCTACATACGAAGCAATCCAAAGACCCTTTGAAGAATAATATAACCTCCAGTGAGTTTTACCTCCATCCTTATTATAGATTGTATACTGGTACTTAATTTTATTTTCAATTAAGGCCTTAGTACCTGATAGTGCAGAAAAATCGGGTGCTTTTGATGAATCGACGTGAACCTCTTCCTTTACGTATTTGGGTGAGTTGATTTCTACAACATGATCTGCAGCTTCGATTTTAAATATGTCCGCCTCAATGGTGTATCGGGTCCCTTTCCTTTTTTCATTTGCATAATCAATAGTGGAGGATGACAAAGGCGAAAGAAAGCTTACTTTCTCAAAATTATATGTGCCATAGAAATCATTCTTGGGATTATAGCTGCAGACGCCAAATAGTATTAATGCTATAAACCCGGCTATAAGTATCAATACCTTTTTCATGATTAATACACCTCACTAAAGATATGCAGTTCCTTTTTCACAGTGTCCTGCAATAATATTTTTAAAGCCTTCATTAACCTTCTTCCAACAATGAGAACTAATGTAAACTAATTCCATTATACTCCTGGGTCAGACATGCTTCAAGGACAGATATACTCATTCTGGAACTTTCTAGAACATAATGATTCCCGATAATACTTTAATTATTATACAGGACTGATCTTACACCTCAGTTCACAACTTATTAATTTGTCCATGGCTGTTAACTGTGTTATTATAAATAAATTATTAATGCTTAGAGTTAACTACCAATATAGATGCAGAAATTTATTAAATTTATCGCCTTCGTAAAATCGGTGAAGATTCGATATTTTCTCAGGCGAATACTATAGGTTTAAATTTCCGCATCTTTAAATACAAAGGAGAAAAAGATGCTGAAGAAATTAAACAGGCTGGACTTGAACGGACGGCTTACCCAACTTACAGAGAATATCATAAGCAACAAGCCCCAAAAGCGTACCCTTCTGACTGTATTGGTTGTTCTTATGGCGGCAGCAGCAATTCTTATTTTTATTTCCAACAATGATACTATTTATAAAAAGACCATAGCCAGGATTACTGCAATAACAGAAAAGCACACTACTGCAACTAACGGTATCACCGGCAGCGTTGAAGACTTAACGGAGCAGGATATTACAGCGGTAATTATGAACGGCCGGCACAAAGGAGAAACAGTTAAATTCCCCAACAAGTCCTCGTACTCCGGAGCCTACGATTATGCCTTGAATGTTAAGGATGAAGTTTTTCTGTCTCTGGATGAAGGGAACGGAGAGAAGATTACAGCAGCAAGATTTCTCGATGTAAAGCGTGATACCTACATGGGCTATATTGTTCTGATGTTCATACTGCTCATGCTGCTGATAGGCAGAAAGACCGGAATCCGGTCCCTTGTCAGTGTAATAATCAACTTTCTCATATTTTCCGTAATAATTGCTCTGTTTTTAAAAGGCTGGAATTTGACGGCAGTGGCCTCCATAGTTGGAGTGCTTTTTATAATAGTATCCATCTCCCTGGTCAGCGGAATTAACAGGAAGACTATCTCGGCGGTGATCGGCACAGTTGCAGGCACCTTGATTTCCATGATAATTGCCGCTGCTGCCATACATTTTACCCATTCGGACGGCATCCACTATGAGTCCATGGAATTTCTCACCCATCCCCCGGAACAGATTTTCTTTGTGGAAATAATGATTGGAACCCTGGGAGCCATAATGGATATAGCCATTTCCATATCCTCTTCCCTGAAGGAGATACATGACAAAAACCCTGAAATTGATATGAAGGGCCTTGTGAAATCCGGGCAGGAAATCGGTAAAGACATCATGGGTACCATGTCCAACACTTTGGTTTTTGCCTATATAAGCGGCAGCATTCCCATGATACTGCTCATGATAAAAAATGGTGTTTCCATTTCCTATATAGTAAACATAGATATGTCCCTCGAAATAATAAGAGCTCTTACAGGAAGTATAGGTATCGTTATAAGCATACCCATCACCATTTTCATCACTATAATGTTTCTGAAGAATTCGAAGATGGGAGAAATTTAACGTCATGAATATAATAATAGTTTTACTGATTATCCTGCTTACTCTGATGATTGCTGTTGGAGGAAAGAGAGGAGCAAAATCCTTCTTTGCCCTGTGCATGAACTTTGTCACATTATTTATAATGCTGCTGCTCATGGCCTTCAGGCTGGACCCTGTGAAAGTAACCATCCTGGGCTCCGTCATCATTACCTCTATAACCTTGTTTTATATCAATGGCTGGAACCGGAAGACCGTTTCTTCCTTATTATCGGTGCTCCTTGCCGTATTGCTTACCATGCTTCTGACCTATAAGGCTGGCACCGGGGCAAGAATCCAGGGCTTCAGCTATGAACAGTCTGAAAGTATCTCATCTTTTTCGCTCTACATTCAGCTGAATTTCAGCAAATTGGTGATATGCCAGATTTTAATCGGCCTGCTGGGTGCCATCATAGATGTCTCCATCACTATTTCTTCCTCCATGAATGAACTCAGGTCCAAAGACCCTTCCATGCTGCGGCTCAAGCTGTTTTTCTCCGGTATGAATATCGGGAAGGATATTTTAGGTACTATGACGAATACTCTGCTCTTTGCATATATAGGAGGGTTTATGACCCTGGTCATATATTTCAACGAGCTCCACTATTCCTTTGCAGATATAATAAATTCCAAGATCTTTTGTACCGAGGCTTTTCAGGCCCTATCCGGCGGTATTGGAATCATACTCATAATCCCCATCACCGCCCTTGCAGCTTCCAGGATTCTCAAGTAGCTTCCCGCCGGTAAGTCCCTTTGCTTCATAATAATACGTATAATTGAGCAAATTACCTGTTTATGCTATTATATAGCTATCCGACAATAAGGGAGGTAAATCATGGGGGACTTGTTTTTGGCTGAGCCCAACATAAAATATCAAAGGAGCTTTGAAAATTATGCCCTGGCATACAGAAAAATAAATGATGAATATTACTTTTTCAAATATAAAAAAGCATTGGAGAATTTTGAGGACTATCTAAAGGTCTTATTCGATTACTCCCTGGGAAGAAACCTGTCCCAAGACGACGTTACAACTTCTACCTTCTGGCTGATTGATAGGGAGGAAGTTGTAGGAGTAACGAGAATCAGGCACCAGGAAGCAGGATGTGCGGGCCATATAGGTTATGATATATCGCCTGTATACAGAAACAGAGGTTACGGTTCTCATATTTTGAAACTGGCCTTGGAAAGAGCTAAAAAGATAGGAATAGAAGAAGTAATTGTAACTTGTAATATAGAAAATGCAGCCTCGAAAAAAATTATAGAAAAGAATACCGGGAAATTATTAGGAACTGTTTTCGATGAAGAGGAAAATGAATATCTTTATAAATACAGTATAACCTAACACGCAAACTGCTTTGACACTGTTTCTAGGTATTGGAATTAAGCCTTCCATGATAAGCTTCTGCTATCATGGAAGGCTGTTTAAATTCTTATATGAAGCTTTTCCCATTCAATTCATAAACATTAGGAGTACAAAGCCTACTTCTTATCAGCATCTTTTTTGCCTTGCCGGGTAATATTCAATAATACGCCCATAGCCACCAAATTAACAACCAGTGAAGAGCCTCCATAGCTTATAAAGGGCAGCGGTACCCCCGTTACCGGCATAGAACCGCTTACAACAGCGATATTTATAATCGCCTGTATTGCTATTATTGAAGTTATACCAACGGCAATTATTGTACCGTATGTATCCCTGGCATTTATTGCAGCCCTTATTCCCCTCCAGATGAGTACTATAAACAG
Source organism: Bacillota bacterium (assembly GCA_030706065.1). Classification (GTDB taxonomy): domain Bacteria; phylum Bacillota; class Clostridia; order Clostridiales; family Clostridiaceae; genus JAEZDX01. The sequence goes on from JAUZPH010000081.1 coordinate 10,532, forward strand.
CGCAATAACAATACTGCATCCTATAAGTCCTAATTCTTCCCCGATAACAGAGAAAATAAAGTCCGTGTGAGCTTCCGGCATGTAGAAAGCCTTTTGCCTTGACTGCCCTAACCCCACCCCCATTATTCCTCCTGAACCTAATGCCAGAAGTGACTGTATCAATTGATATCCCTTTCCGGATGCATCCTGCCATGGATTCATGAAGAACAATGCCCTATCCCTTCTATACTGAGTTGAAAAAGTTAGAACCCAACCGGCAACTCCACTTGGGATTATAAACAAGAGCATGTGCCAAATCTTCGCACCTGCAGAAAAAAGGATTATCAAAGTTACCATCACTATTACAGCGCTGATACTTAGATTCTTTTCAAGCAGTATTAAGCCGGCATAGGTTACGGCAACAACAAAACATGGGACGACACCACGCCAAAAGTCCTCTATTTTTTTACCTTTCCGTTCAATACTTTTTGCCAGATAAAATACCACTGCATATTTAACAATCTCCGAGGGCTGGAGTGAAGCACCCCCCAAGTCTATCCATCTGGTGGCACCATTTACTGCACCAAATTTAAAAACTACAAAGAGCAGAAAAGCACAAACTACCATCAATATTAA
>JAUZPH010000082.1 GCA_030706065.1 Bacillota bacterium
CATGGTATCACTTATTGACAGAAACTTTAACAGATACAGAGGCACCTTGGAGCAGAGGGTACAGGAAGCGGAACAGGATATAAGAAGAGACCTTCACTGGATCTTTGACATATTCCGAACACTGGGCGTTTCGCCTGCAACCTCCGGAAGGCTGACAGATACAGTAGTGAGAGCCTCCATCAGAAATCTGAGGCCTGCAGCGGCAACTCCACCAGCACCGCCTTCAGTACCTTCTCCTACAGTACCCCATACACCGCCGACATCAATGCCGAGATATTAGAATGATAATATCCCCAGGTTCATTTCTGAAAGCCTGGGGATTACTGTTTTCATGATCAACTCTTCAACCTCGGTATTTCCACCACATTCACTGCGCCGCTGACAGGATAAATAACCTTTCCGGGCTTAACACCTTCTACTATCTTAATTATTTCCATATTTTCATTCAGAAAATACACATCAATATCAAATCTCATAAAAAAAGTGTGGATACTGCTGCAATTTTTAAAGAGCATAGCCTCATGATGAGGCTTTCTTCTGAACATGTAACCCAAAAGCCTCTTTGTAAAGGAGTCTGCAGTGTAGAGTTCGTAAAGCATACAGTCTTCTCTGAACTTTCCTAGCCTGTCCACCTTCATGCCCCCGGTATGGAGCAGAAACTTCCTGTCTAATATCTTAAATGTATTGCTCATAAAACACCCTCCTGACTAACGCTGAGCATCAAAGTATGGTAAAAATTTTTATAACTGCCGGCCCCAGTATGACTATAAAAATAGAAGGAAAAATGAAAAATATCAGCGGAAACAGCAGCTTTATCGGTGCTTTCATGGCCTTCTCCCTGGCTACCTGTTTTCTGTGCTCTCTCAAATTTGAAGATTCAATTCTCAAAACCCTTCCCAGGCTTACTCCAAGATCATCCGCCTGGATAAGGGAGGTTACGAGCATGGACAATTCTCTTACATCGCAGCGGTCCCCCATATTCCTCAGCGCTGTCTTCCTCTGAATGCCCATCCTTATTTCCTTCAAGGCCTTTGAAAATTCATCGCAGAGCTCCCCGTTAATATTGCTGACAACTCTGGCCATGGCTCCGTCAAAGGATAGTCCCGCTTCAACACTCACTGTTATCAGGTCGAGGGTATAGGGGAGATCTTTCAGAATCTGCTTCTTTCTGGCTTCTATTCTGCCGGAGATGAAGAAATTAAAGACAGTATTTACAAGGAGTATGATTATCAGGACAAAAGCCCCGGCTTTGAAAAAACTTGGTTCCACCAAATATACCAATACACCGAAAAACAACGGAAAGAAAACTACAAGCATACTTTTCGTGTACAGCCACTTCTCCATTGTACTGTTTTTTAACAGCCCTGCCCTTTCCAGTCTCCTGCTGAACCCAGCTATCTTGTTCTTTGGCGTCACCTTCAGCAGAGTGTCGGTAATAGCTTTAAAAAGTGGTGCCACTGCCCTTTCATGAAAGGACCTGCTTCTGCTTTCATCATATCCCTCAGTATTGATACCCTTTAAACTATCCAACCTCTGTTCCATCTTAATGGTGTTCCTGTTTAGGATTGAAAGCATACCGTACATTAACAGGAACACAGAAAGAAAGAAAAGAAATACCGATATATACAACATTTTTCATTCCCCCTTGTTACATCAGATTATGAATTATGCAATCTCCTCACATGTCCACTCTTACTATCTTTCTGATCATGAAAAATCCCACGAATTCATTGAATACGGCTGCTCCTATCATTCCAAGCCCAACCGGAGACTTGAAGAGCAGCAACATATATTCCCTGTTAAACAGATAGATTGTTATACCCAGGAAAACAGGAATCAACATTACGATTATTCCGGAAAGGCGTCCCTGAGCGGTGAGGGTCTTTAATTCTCCCTGTATCTTCTGCCTTTCCCTTATGGTCTCTGCAATATTATCAAGGATTTCCGACAGGTTTCCTCCGATATCCTTCTGTATCAGAATGGCGTTCACTATGAGGCTCAGGTTCTCGGATACCATTCTCCCATGCAGGTTTCTCAGGGCATCCTCCTCGGAAATACCAAGGCTCATCTCCTTAAGCATCTTTTTAAATTCCTTTGAAAAGGGGTCCTTTGTCTCTTCCACTACCACTGCTATGGACTGCAGGAAGGAATACCCTGCCTTCAGGGAATTGGATATGATCAGTATTCCCTCACTGAGTTGATAGTTAAACTGTTTTATCCTTTCCTTCTTCCTCTTCGATATTATGAACCTCGGAAGGCTCCATACAAATGCAAATACCATTAGCGCAATGAGTATATCCTTGAATAATGCGAAGCCGAGAAAGGAAAGGCTTACCGAGGACAAAACCCTTATCACCAAGAGTTCCTCCGGGGTGATGGGAATATCCGCTTTAATAAGCTCCGCTTCCAGTTTTCTTGTCCGCTTTTCACCCATGGCCTTACTCGGTATGAGGGCTGCCAATATCTTCAAAGGGCTTATCTTGCCTTTATTATTATTCTCAAACTTTTCCCTGACAGTATAATCCTCATCATAATACTTCAGCTTTTCAACAGGTCTTTCCTTGTAGAGCAGGGTGAACAACGCTGCTGCCAGTACCGTCCATGTGAGTAAAAACATAAAAACAGCGGCAAGATAAATCATCTCCATCACATCCATCCAATTAATTTAACTGCTCAGCAGATCGGAAGGTATATTTATACCTTTTTCCCTCAGTTTTTGAACAAACTTTGGCATAATACCCGTTGACACAAATTCACCTTTTACTTTTCCTCTGTTATCCAGCCCTCTCTGCTCAAACTTGAATATATCCTGCAGTATTATTACGTCTCCTTCCATCCCCTGTACCTCCGTTATGTGGGTAATTCTTCTGCTTCCGTCCATCAGCCTGGACTGTTGTACTATGAGGTCCACTGCTGAAGCCACCTGATCCCTGATAGCCTTTATCGGGAGGTTCATACCTGACATCAGTACCATGGTCTCAATTCTTGACAGCATATCCCTCGGTGAGTTGGCATGGCCGGTTGTAAGGGAACCGTCGTGGCCTGTATTCATGGCCTGAAGCATGTCCAAGGCTTCACCGGAACGTACTTCACCTACAACTATCCTGTCCGGCCTCATTCTAAGGCTATTTTTCACAAGGTCTCTTATACTTATCTCACCCTTGCCTTCCACATTTACCGGCCTTGTCTCCAGTCTTACTACATGGGGCTGTGAAAGCTGAAGTTCTGCTGCATCTTCAATTGTAACTATTCTCTCGGAACTGGGAATGAAAGAGGACAACACATTGAGAGTAGTAGTCTTCCCGCTTCCGGTACCGCCGGATACCACCAGGTTAAGTCGCCCTTCGACGCAGTACCTCAGAAGTTCTGCCATCTTTGAACTAAGAGTCCCAAAGTTCACAAGATCCTCCACCTTGAAAGGGTCCTCCGCGAATTTTCTTATGGTGATGGACGGGCCATCAATGGCAAGGGGAGGAATGATGGCATTAACTCTGGAGCCGCTCGGGAGCCTTGCATCTACCATCGGCGAGCTTTCATCAATTCTCCTTCCTATGGGCGCAACAATCTTTTTGATGACATGGAGCACATGATTGTCATTTTTAAATTTGGCATCTGTCAGCACCAGCTTGCCGGACCTTTCTATATATACCTGATAAGGGCCGTTTACCATTATTTCAGTAATACTGCTGTCTGAAAGTAGTCCCGTTATTGGCCCGAAGCCTATGATTTCATCCAGGAGTTCCTCCTTGATTTTCTTTTTCTGACTGTTGGTCAGGTTCAAGGATTCCTGTTCGATATGCTTCATTATAATAAAGTTTATTTCCTGTTTCAGCTCCTCATTTTGATCGGATATCTCATTGAAATCTATATCCAGTTCTTCGATAACCCGGTTTTGTATCTTCATCTTCAGTTCAAAATACGGGTCTGTTTCTTTCTCACCGGCCTTGCTGCTTTTCCTTTCTACATTTATCTCCTCCAGCCTTTTCATAAGAGACATACTCTCACCCCGTTCAAACTTCTTAAATCCCCATTCATTAATTTACAGCCTGCTGCACAGGTTCTCAATTGCCGCACCTATCTTCAATTTATTGAATTTTGCCTGTTCACAAAAGGGCTCTCCTCGGTTGACGGATGCACCTACTGTATTTTCATCCTCCGGAATTACGGCAAATATGCTGTCCTTAAAGGCTTCTTCTATCCCTTTTTTATTTAATCCATAGCCCGATGCCGCCCTGTTAACCACAAGCTTTACCTTGTTCCTGTCATAGCCCAGAGACTGCATTACCCCAAAGCCAAGCTTTGCATTTTTCAACGATGTCACCTCAACGGTGGTGACAAAGAGAATTGTCTCTGCGGTATCTAAAATATGCAGGGTAGTATCATTGAAATTCACTCCGGTATCCGCAATGATCATCTCATAATGCTTTTGGACACTCTTCAGGAGCTTTTCTATACTTTCTTTTCCTATATACTCTGCCGCCTCCGGTTTTTTGGGTGCAAACAGAATATCAAGCTTATCATTATATTTATATAGATATGGTTTTATGTTCTCATAGGACTCCAATTGTCCGTCATCCACAATATCCAGTATGGTTTTGGCATTAAACTGGTTTGTCATGCAGGAAATATCTCCAAAGAGAAGGTCCATATCCATAAGCAGCGTCTTCTTTCCGGCAGCCCGGCTCAATGCGATGGCACTGTTCAAAGCCAGTACCGACTTTCCCACCCCTCCCTTTGAGCTGAAAAATGCGGCAAGCTTCCCGGTGAAGGGTACTTCATCCTGAGGTATCTGCTTTATGATCCTCTCCCGGTTCTTCTCATAGGTAATCCTGATTGTATCCACGAGAGTATCGTAGTTGAATGGCTTTATGATATACTCCTTGGCTCCATGCAGCATGGCCTTTTTCAGATACTCATTCTCCCCCTGTACCGACATTATCACTACTATTACGGAAGGGTACTCATTGGTTATCCTTTCCGTGGCCTCCAGGCCATTTAAAACCGGCATATTGATATCCATCAGCACCACATCCGGCCTTAGAGTCGGCAGAAGTTTCAGCACCTCCGCTCCGTTTGATGCCTCCCCAACCACTTCAAAGAATTTATCTTCCATACTCAATATTCTCTTTATTACCATCCTGGTCTCTTCTATATCATCTGCAATCAATACTCGTATCCTGTTCATATTTTCACACCTACTCTTTCAGCGGCGGGATTTTTATTACTTCTCCTGTTATTATCATATCTTCGTCACCAATTTTATTCATATCTCGTATCAGCGTATATTTAGATGGTGTCCCGTAAAAGCTGCTGCTTATGCTTCTCAAGGTATCCCCCGGCTTTACGGTATAGTAAATTATCTTGCCTTTGTCAGCGGCTGGAGTACTTCCGTTGGCATTTTGCCCCTGCGGTTGGTTTCCTCCGCTTTGAAGGGATGTATCTGCAGAATCACCGGAGTTGTCAACGATAAGATTCTCCCAGGTTGCTCCCTGAGTCTTTTTATCCTCTTCCTTGTCAAGAGGCCTCAGTGCCAATTTCAGACTACCTATATTCTCGGCAAGTGCAAGTTTTTCAATATCATCAAAGGCTACAGACAAGGTGACAAGAAATGTAGTAGGTACCTTGTTGTCTTCCTGTTTGTCTGTGGTTTCCCGAGCTGTTTCCTTATCCACTGCCAGCACCTTTACATTCTGCAGTATGGTCTTTGTAATATCCGGATGGACTAATGTCTGACCATCCTTTTTTTCCCCAAGAAATACTGTCACATCCACATAATCACCGGGCTGCAGCAGGTCTGCAATTCCAGAAGCTCCGCTGACATTCAGGGAAACAGCCCTATGTCCATCATCAATTTTAAAACCCAGTTCATCTCCATCCTTACTCAGGAGCCTGTCTTTGCGAAAGCCCTCATTTTTTAAAATAATATCCTTTGTATACTTTCCTTCTATATCCGACCTGGCTTCAATATAGCCGTCAAAAATGGAATCCTCCGGCACCTCCACTTCCTTTATCATTTTACTGCTGACAAGTGTCCTCGCCGGAATATCCTCTGCCGCCACCAGTACTGTTCTTTTCTGCTCTACTACCACTGGCTTTTTCAAGGATTTTAGATAGGAAAACACACTGACGGAAGTCAGGATAGCCATTATAAAGGATATTATAATCAATTTCTTTCCAATGCTTTTCATTCTGACACCTCTATTCCACAAGCTTTACTCCGTATGTCCCCATATCTGTAATACTTGTATCTATTTCCCCCTTGGTTACATATTTTACGAAGCGGCCTGTAATTTCTATCTTCCCTGAGTTCTTTTTCACCGCTTCCACAAAAAACTGTCCAAAACCCTTTACCAGTACCTGTTTTTTCCCATTTACCATCATAGTGTTCACCATGGGGATTGTCCATAACCTGATGGATCCCCTTGGATAATTAGTGAAAGTACTCTGTTCCGAATTTATATAATTGGCAATATCATTTGTGGCTCCCGACATGTCACCGGTTTCGGTGTCAATGTAATCTCCGACGGATATTGTCCCCTTAAAGCCATACAGCGCATTATTTTCAAAGTTGCTGGCGCCTGTTCCTCCCAGGGAGATGGCGTTGTAATTTCCGTTATAACCGGCTCCTGCACCGTTTTTAAGGACAATTTGATTCCCATAGGTGTAATTGAAATACTCTACGGCGAAGGGCCTTACTCCGCCATTCAAAGACCTTATCGGAGCGACTATTCCTTTGCTGTGCTCCTTTATCCTGCTCTGCTTTATTCCAAAAACCGGAGCAAAGAGGTGCTTCACATCTTTTACCGACTCAATATATATACTTTTGTTATCGGAGCTGACAGTAATAACAGAACTGCCGGTGTCCACGTTATTCTTCTGCAGGTAGCTTGCTGCAGTATCTCTGGCCTTTTGGGCATCATTGGGCAGTTCCAGGGCCGCTGCCAGGACAGCGGAATCTATTGCATTGGATAGCTTTGTACGCTCTATATATACCATGCCTATATCCGTCACATATGCAGCTACCGCAAATAAGACAGCAACCGCCGCGCAGAGTATTATGGCTGCGCTTCCCTTTTCATTCATTCTTCTCACTTCGGATTCCCCGCCTCTCATTCAACTCTCATAGAGGTTTGAGCATTTAATTGTATTGGCCTGCTGAAAAAATTGCTTATAATCGGTACCGTCATCTGATAACTGTAAGTAATCTTTATGGTGAGCGTATCTCCCGACTTTCTCTGGTTTTCAACAGGGTTGATACTGATGGTCATATTCCTGCTGTCCAGCCCGGGTGAGATAGCAGTTATCTGATTTCTGATGCCCGTGTCCGTACTGCCTACAATTCCGGTCCTTGCTCCCTCTCTCGCTGCATTCTGTACCTCCAGGTAGGAGTTCAGCATCATCCCGAACTGAAGAATTCCCATAAGCAGCAGCATTATAACTGGCAGGATGATGGCAAATTCCACAAGTGCCTGTCCTTTTTTTCTTCTTACTAATTTCACAGCCATCACCTCGCTTTTTCTTCCGCCTTTTCGAAAAATGCCCTAATCAATTAAAATGATTAGAGCACTTTTCTTTGGTTTTTATAGTGGGTTGTATGTGGGGGATCTTCTCTATTAGCTGTGTGAGTTTATATTCTAATTTATCACCAGGGATGTAAAATTTCTTCTAAATTGAAATCAAATGTGAAGAAATTTTACATCCGGAAAAATCGGTGAAGATTCGATATTTTCTTCGGTGAATTTGTTAATGTTTAAACTCACACATCTTTAGCTTAAAGCAGTTACAATCTGCTGGAATTTGGCTGCTATAGCCGGTCCTAAAAGGATAAGAACAGCAATTACAACTATTGCTATAAGTCCTACAAGCAGAGCATATTCAACCATACCTTGTCCTTTTTCTTCTCTCATCACAGATGCCAGTCTTTTTTTCAAATTCTTTAACATTTCTATTCCTCCTCGACCTTTTATTTCCGTTTTCTTTTATGATTTAATTATATCTCCTGAGGCACGACACTTGTAGATTCTAAAGGTCACATACTGACGGTAGGGAAGTCATAAAAAAATAGGGACTTTCGTCCCTATCAGAGCTCCTTGTATTTCTTTGTATAATACTCCTCCACTCCGTTTTCTATGGCAAAGATGGTGGCGTGCACCCTATCATGGGCACCAATTTTTCTGAAAAGGTTGGTAGCATAATTCTTAACTGTCTTCTCCGATAAAAAGAGCTGTTCCCCAATCTCTTTATTGCTCAGGCCCTTCGAAATTTTCAGCAGTACCTCTACTTCCCTCTGAGACAAAGTATCCAGGACACTGCTTCTTTTTCCCTTTCCCTTTATATCGGAAAATAGCAGGGACACCAGAGATTTGTCAATATACTTCTCTCCCTGCTGTACCGCCCTGATGGCATCCACTATATCCGTTCCGGCAGATTCCTTCAGTATATATCCGTCGGCTCCTATCTTTATTGCCTCTTCAATGGTTCCCGCATCCCTCTCCACCGTCAGCATGATTATCCTGGTGGCGAGGCCATCCTCCTTCACCTTTCTGAGGACCTCGATGCCATCCATCCTGGGCATGTTTCTGTCCAGCAGAAGTACATCAGGATTATACAGTTTGAGCATCTTCATCACTTTCTCGCCGTTTTCCGCTTCTCCCACAATGGTTAAATCCTCTTCAAAGCCTATTATTCTCTTCAGACCCTGGCGGATGAGGTCATGGTCATCCGCAATGAGTACACTAATGGACTCCCTTTTCATCTCTGATCACCTCCCTGTTTATTGGAAGCTTGATATTATATACAGTACCTACTCCAAGAGAGGAATCAATCCTGATTTCCCCCTGGAGCTGGTTTACCCTGTCGAATATACTTATGAGCCCATAGGAGGTCCCTTTTGTCTTTACTCTCTTCAGGGTTTCCTCCACATTAAAACCGATACCGTCATCAGTAAGAACTGCATTGAGATATTTTGTGCCATAATCCAGTTTTATCTCCACATGCCTTGCCTTGGCATGCTTTCTGATATTATTGAGTATCTCCTGTATTATGCGGTAGGCCGCCACCTGTATAATTGGCTCTATCTCGGACTTCATCGGCTTTAACCTGAGTTCCATCTCCATCCCCGAATCCTCGATTATGGATTTTGCAATAGCCTGGATAGTCTGATTCAAGCCAAGGTCGTCCAGAGACATGGGCCTGAGGTCAAAAATTATATCCCTTACCTCCTTGAGGGCGGTCTTTACACTTTCCTTGAGATCCGTAAGCTCCTTCAGCCCCTCCTGAACATCCCTTTGAATAATCCTTGAACAGATATCCGCCTTCATCACCACATTTGCCATGTGCTGGGCCGGCCCGTCGTGAATATCCCTGGATATCCTTTTTCTCTCACTCTCCTGAGCCTCCAGTATCTTTATTCCCAAAAACATCTCGGAGTTCCTGTCAGTGCCTTCCAGAGCAGACAGCACATTCCCTTCCAGATAGCCGAGGGCAATACTTATCTGATTGATTACCTTTTCAGCATTCTCGATATTTTCCGCCGACTTTTTTAAAGCTACCTCCAGTTTATATCTCCTGTCCTTCAGCGCCTTTTCTTCATTCTGCTTGGTGATAAACATTATTCTTATTTCCGAGGCCTTATCATAGACTTCCCTTATTTCCTCTTCACTATATATATTGAATTTTCCCGAAACCTCCGCCAGTTTCCGCCTCATTATTTTATCCTGCTTTTCCAGTACATCAACTTCGTCCACGGTGCTGCTGATTTCATTTCTGATTTTCGCAAGTTCCAGCTTTACATTTTCATAGTCATTCCTTACATTGTCCACAATGTTAAGTATCTGTTCCCTGCTCATTACTATCTCGCCTATGGTCTTTTTTATTATGTTGTTGACCTCAACTATGTCGATATTTTTGTTATTTACCATGCTATCACCTGCACCATGTTATTTTAAAAAATGATATGAAATAAAGCTTCCAAGAATCAGGAAGGGGCCAAAGGGAATATGATCCCTGCGGCCTTTAAGCTTGAAAATCAACAGAGGTATGCTTACAATTCCTGAAGTTATAAACGCCAGTAGTAGTGCGGGGATTACTCTTCCAAGCCCCAGGAACAGGCCAAGCACCGCCATAATCTTCACATCTCCTCCCCCCATGGCTCCCGGTATCAGTGCCAGCATTAAGAGTATAATGCCTCCCGCAGCCATTCCGGCTGCTGCGTCTATCACGGTGATATCCCCGACGGAAAGTAATAATATGCCTGCCGCCAGTGCTCCCACCGTCAGTTCATCCGGAATCAGGCTGAACTCTATGTCAATTGTCGAAATGACAATGAGAATGCAATCCAGGGCAGAAGCTTTCAGAAAAGTAATTTGAAATCCAAACCTGAGAAAAGATATGGTTATGAGCAGTGCAGACGTACAAATTACCACAGCCTTTATGTATCTTTGACCCCAAGCAGCTTCCAGCCCCCTTCTGCGGGTAACCATACCTATGATAGTATTCAAGATTACTCCCGCTGCAGCCCCTATGAAAATAACCATTAATATCATAAATATCATTCCTCACCGAATACTTTTTTAATTATTGGATTACTTTTACCACCTATGGGAGTACTTTTGTTTGCAGATAACTCCTACACGTTTTACGTAAATATTTTAATAATATTATATTTTCAATTAAATTACATGTACTTTGATTATATTATAACAACATATTATCGTTCTTTCAATAATATTGAAGTATTCACATACTAAAGATGTGTGAGTTTAAACATTAACAAATTCACTTAGGAAAATACCGAATCTTCAACGGTTTTTCCTAAGTGATAAATTAGGATATAAACTCACACATCTATATACAGAAATTATTGCTGTAAATCACAAGCTTCGGTTCCTCCGAAATAAAAGCCGTCAGTGTTTATACTGCCGGCTTCCGTGTTTAATATGAAATTCTAGTTTATATCCTTTATCTGCATCTCAAGGCAGGCCTTTATGAAGGCGAGCCCCGGCACCAGACCCCGGGCCACCCACCTTAATACACTTCTCGTGTAATTGAGGTCACAGCCAGAAAGCGCCTGAA
>JAUZPH010000083.1 GCA_030706065.1 Bacillota bacterium
CTCACACAACTGTCTGCTGAAGCAGGCCTCAGCCTCTCCCCCAACTATTGGGGCCACTAATTTTTCAAGCCATCTGTTATCCCTGATTATTACATCCTGGGTAATAAAGACTACTATATCCCCATCTGCCTCGCAGGCGGCCTCTTCCCTGACTTTGCTGTGAGAAAACTGTTCTCTCGGGATTTTTTTATATTCGGCATCCAATTCCTTAAGTATATCCTCACTGCTGTCACCGCTCTCAGTGAGAATATACTTTATTGCCTTTATATCTACATTTATCTGTCCCCTTAAACTTTCATGTAAATTCCTGATGTAAGGCTCTGCCTTATAAAGGGGGCATATAATTGATATATTCATTATTTATTCCTCCGATTGCGAATTCATTGCATACATCATACTGATAAAAATAAAGAAATAAGTTGAGGCTTTCGGTATAAACATTAAATCATCGAAGCAGTTCATTATTATAAAGCATATAATTGATACAAAGAACCCTGAATAAAAATATTTTACATATCCTTCACATTTATTCTTGACCATATAGGCTTTTCTTATAATATCTATACACATCCCGGCAAATGCAGCAACTCCAATAATGCCAACCTCTGAAAAAATTTTCAGATAGGTATTGTGAGGAGGCAGCGGGCCAGGTTCATTTACTGTCAGGTTAGGATACAGCTGAGTATAATGGTCATAGACTTGTACAAAGTTTCCATTCCCAACACCAAGGGGAAAATGATCCTTTATTACTTTTAATGCCATTTTCCACAGCCTTAACCTTCCTTCGTTTATAGAGTTATCATCAAGCTGTTTTATCCTCTGAAAAATAACCGGGTTAAACGGAAGGTATATCAGCGGAACAATGTACAAAAAAATCCACTTCCAATTATAAAGAACAGCCAGCAGCAGTACCCCTATAAGGAAGGCTATCCATCCATTTCTGGAATACGTTACAGCAAGATTAAAGACCAGCATTAAGTCAAGAATGATAAACGGTATCCTCAACTTTCCCTTTAAATTCATTGAAATAACTATAACCGGAAAGATAATCAAAATCATATATGCCGCAAGAGTGTTGGGATGAGGCATAGGCCCCTTGACCCTGGACATTAGTAATGTCTGCATAATAGTCAAACCCGTTTTGTATATGTTAAAAAACTCAATAATACCTAAAACCGCAACAAAAAAAGCACTCAGCATACTGATACTTATTAAATATTTATAATACTTTACTTCCTTTATACGCATTCGGATAATACAGTATAGGCCAAAGTAAAAGACATATCTAATGCTCTCTTTAAGCGCCGTGTTCCTGTTATATGCATAAAGAGAAGACAATACCATGGATGCCACCAGTATAAAAAACAGTATTGTAAAGGGTTCCCTTACGATTCTCTTAATATTAGCTGCGAAATCCTGCCTGCACTCCCTATTTCTTATCAATTCATATCCATAGATTGCAATGATGAAAAATATTGTGCAGGACAGCATCCATTCTGTCTTCTGCGAGTGAACAAACGGCAGAAAGAAAATGTATATACCCATCAATGCTATTATCAACCTATCAGTATTCATGCTCCTCCTCCAAATACTATATAATCTTTATTGATTGATGCTCCACCAAATAAAGACAATGCACCCAAAGTTTATCACTTTATTTTGCACCAACCTTTTTGAACACTACAACAAATGTCTTCAATAAAATAACAAAATCCATCCAGAGGCTTCTGTTGTCGATGTAATCCATATCCAACTTTACTCTTTCCTCATAGGTAGTTTCACTTCTTCCGCTAGCCTGCCAGTGTCCGGTTAGGCCCGGCCTTATACTGAGCAATTTATCGGCATATTTCCCATACTTGGGCAGTTCATTTGGCACTATAGGTCTAGGCCCCACCAATGTCATTTCGCCTTTTATCACATTAATCAATTGAGGTAATTCATCTATGCTGGATTCCCTTAAAAACTTTCCCACTCTTGTAATTCTCGGATCGTTTTCCAGCTTGAAATTTGTTTGAAATTCCTTTTTTTGCTTTTCATCCAGATTCTTCAATAACTCTTCTGCATTATTCCTCATAGTTCTGAATTTAAACACCTTTATGGTTTTGCCGCCTTGTCCAAGTCTTTTATGACAGAATATTATCGGCCCCTTGGAGTCAATTCTTATTATAATTGCTACAATCAGTATCAGAGGACTTACTATTATGAGTCCAACAATGGAGCCAAATAAATCAAGAAATCTTTTCACAACTCTATATAATATCTTGGATTCTGTATTATTAACTGCTTCCATTTTATCTATCCCGTTATTATCCATTATATTGTCCTCCCGAGTTTAAATTATCTACATCATCACCCATATATAGTCGCTTATAACCACAGACATTGTATCATAAACGGACTAATAAATACAAATAAAAGTACAACTTTAATTATGCTCAGACTTTCGACAGTCTGTAATCGGCAGCTATATTAAAGCTTATAAACACAAAAATTAAAAAATTAATTGTAACCTTCGGTGTATAAAACAAATCATCAAAACAATTCATCATAAGAAAACACATAACTGAAATCAAATAACCGCTATAAAAATACTTCAGGTGACCGCTGCATTTGCTTCTTACATAGAATACCGACTTTAACATTTCAAAACACATGATAAGAAAAATAACCGCTCCAAATACACCGATTTCAGCAAATACCCTTATGTAGGAATTGTGCGGCGGCAATGCCAGGTTCTCGTTCAGCTCAAGCTCCGGGAACCTTCTGACATACTGATTATACATGGTCATAAAATTGCCGCTTCCCACTCCCCAAAAAACATTTTCCTTTATCATGCTTTCAGCAATCTTCCAAAGCTTGATTCTGCCGCTGCTGTATGCACTGTCCAGAATTTGGATTAACCTCATGTATATATCTTTACTAAAAAATAAATAGACAGCAGGTATTATATATAAAGAGATAAACTTCCAACTGTACAGGATCGAAAGGGTAAGTATTCCAACTGCGAAAGCAATCCACCCATTCTTTGAGAAGGTAACAGCAAGGTTGAAACTTAATATAACAGATATTGAATAGTAATAAATCCTCTTTAGGCCTTTTGAGTTCAGTGCGATCAGAATCGCCGGAAATATGGCCAGTATAAGATAGGCAGCATAAGTATTATGATGTTCAAAGGTAGACTTTACCCTGGAAAAAAGTATCATCTGTTCAATAGTAAGCCCCATCTTTTCATACTTAATGAACTCCAATATACCAATCAGCCCTACTACCAGTGTACTGAAAAGATATACATCAACAGCTGCCATATATATCTTTTCCTTGTCAAATCTGAATCTGATGACAAAATACATTCCAATATAGTAAACATATCGTATAAATTCTTTTATCGAGATTTGAATAGCCTTCGAGTTAAGGGTGGTAATAAACATAACAATTATAAACAGCAGGAACATTATAGTAAATGTATCAGTAAATATTACCTTACTCTTTTTTAGAAACCTTTCTCTTTCGCCGTCCTTAAAAATTATCTCAAATAAATAGATCATACCTATTACACAAAAAATCAGGCTTAACAGCCATTCCAACCTGGAAGCCGAAGTAAATGGAAGCATAAATATGTAAATGCCAACCAAAACTAAAATTACATAATCACTTTTTTTCATATTAACCCCCGATTTATCCGTCCTCTGAAGTTTCCTCTATAAAAGCACCTGTAACACCTGCATAGTTTCACAATTTCTTCTCAGTTTTAAAGAACTTTAACATATACATTATATAATCTATTATAAATTATAATGCCTAAATGTAAAGTCTATTAATCTTACATGCCGTCACATAAGCCCCATTTTTCCTTTTTCAGAGTGTTATTGGAGGAGATTCTCTAACCTCATGACTCCCTGGGATACCCACACCATTCCATCCAAGGCTTTACCTAATTATTCCCTTTTCCTTTATTTTATAGTCATTTCTCTGATTTATATTTCGCCGGCCTTCTTTTTAATGTATAATTTATATTATTAAACTTTTTAGTACTGATTTCGTATATATTTTGTAACTATGTGCGGCCAACCAAAAAAATAAACTTCAATATTTTTTTGAGATCAGCGCTGTTAATTCGTAATAATTTAGAAAATAATTTAGAAAATAATGCCTGTCCACGAGGAATAATTTTATTTATGATGCATATAGCTGAGGAATTTAATATTTAAATTTATCGCCTTCGAAAAATCCGTGAAGATTCGATATTTTCTCAGGTGAATACTAAAGGTTTAAATATCCGCATCTTTAGCAGCAATACTAAATTGAAAGAGGTATTTTTATGAGTGACAAACGTTATGAGCCGAGCAGCAGAATAAAAGAATCCGCCACATCCAATAGTCCGGGAAGTAATACTCCCAAGCGAAACGGGAAATACAACAGAAAGAAGAAATTGAAAAGACGGCGCAGAATAGTCTTTGGGCTGCTTTTAATCTTTCTGTTCGCCATAGGCTTCACCGGCGCCTATTTCTATAATATCTATAATAAAACCTTAGGCAAGATAAACGTTAGGGATATTAACAAGGACAACTCTTCACTGGGAATAAGCCAGGATGTCATCGACAACCTGAAGGAGAAGGATGCGGACACCAGCATCACCAATATTGCCCTTTTCGGCATAGATTCCCGTGACATGAATCAAACTGCCGGCTCCAGATCCGACTCCATAATGGTCGCAACTATAGACTACAAGCATAAGAAACTGAAGCTCACCTCTATATTAAGAGATACAAGGGTTAAGATAGACGGCCATGGCACCACCAAGATTAACGCTGCCTATGCCTACGGCGGGCCTCAGCTGGCAATAAAAACCCTGAATCAAAACTTTGACCTCAATATCAGGGATTATGTTACGATAAACTTCTATGGCCTGGAGGATATAATAGACGGGCTTGGAGGCATTACCCTGGATGTAAAAAAGAATGAAGTAAGTGAAATAAACAAGTATATAAAGGAATTATGCGATATCGATCATAAAAAATATGTACCCCTGACAAAAAGCGGGGTTCAGAAGCTTAGCGGCCGACAGGCTACGTCCTATGCAAGAATCCGCCATGTAGGCAACGGCGACTGGGAAAGGACCGACCGTCAGAGGACGGTTATGGATGAGATGTTCAAGGAAGTAATGGGGGCGGGAGTAACCCAGTATATTTCGTTGATGAGCTCCATGCTGCCCTATGTCGAGACAAGCATTCCGAAGTCAACAATGCTGTCCATGGGAACAAAGTTTTTTACCTCCGGAATAAAAAACATAGATCAAGCCAGGTTTCCTGCCGACGGATACTGGACCGACCCCACCATCGACGGCGTATCCTATATTCAGGCCAAGATGCCCGATACAAAGAACCAGATTGATGCCTACATCTTTGATGACGTACCGCCGCCCGGAAAGGCAGCAACTGAAAACACTACAACCACAGGTACATCGCCTTCGGCTTCCACCACCACGGGGACAAAAACGTCCTCAAAAACAACAACAAAATAATCCCAAGCCTGCCGCAGCCCGGCAGGCTTTTTTTGGGGACGGTTCACAATTAATCGGTATTATCAGGGACGGTTCACAACTTTTCGCAAATATCTTGTCCAATAAAGCTCGTATCAAAGCCTTTTAAACGGATTTTACAAGGCATCCGATCATAAAATATTTACTATACTTTGAAATCTGCATAGTTTGTAATAATCCTTGCTTGAAAATGTGTAACAGTTACGGCATTCAAGCATATGATGTAATGTTAGCATTGTATAGCGGAGGATTTTATAGAGATGTCTGGGCTCGATTTAAACATATCAAGAAGCCTTGTCCCCTTTCCAAGCCACCACGTCTATTTCATGGATTTGATCCAAGCAGAAAGTTATTTTGCCGATACGGTTTATCACCCTGTTACAGAACATTTCAAAAGTATCCGCAGTCTTGAAGATAGGCTCATAGAAAATAAGGCTTCTGAAATCACGGATATATATTCCACCCTTGAAAAGTATGGCGTTAAATACTCTCTCTCCAGATTTTTGATAAAACTCGTAGTCTCCTTTACCATTAAAAACAGCCGGAAGCATCCCGGCACACTGGAAGACAGAATCAATTTCCTGTTTTCAGATTTGAAAAACACCTCACAATGGGTAGCGGACGTTTTGAATGGTTACAATGTACCTGAGGCTGTCACTGAAGATGCATATAAAAAAGTAATAAAACATACTCTTGAAGCCTGCAGTAATAATCTGGCAAGCAGTGAACCGAGCGATTGGAGTACTTGGGAAATTTTCACCGGTGCAATGACCTCTGCCCCCCTTGTATGCTGCTCGGGCCGCAACCGACTTGAGGTACTTTCCAGAGGAAATTGCAGACACCTATACTATAAGTTTATGGAGAACGGCATTTGGAACCATTGGGAAGACACCGGAATAAGCATAACTTCCGCCCCCTCTGCAGTTATAACGGAAGATAATATTCTTCATGTATTTGCCCTGGGCAATAGTAATTCTCTTCTCCATATAGAAAAAACGGGAAACTGGGATCTATGCGAGGCGGTAAGCGGAGATATAATATCTGCACCAGCGGTTCACAAAAGTTCAGACAGCAATATTCATATATTCTGCCGCGGGTGGAACAATAACCTTATGCATATTATACGGTTTGGCGATGGAAGTTGGAGCAATTGGGAGGACCTGGGGGGAGAGCTTACTTCGGCGCCTTCTGTTGTGAGTTGGGACGGAAGCAGAATGGACGTGTTTGCACGAGGCGTAAACAACTCACTGATTCATATTTCCTTTAGTAATAATTCCTGGAGCCCGTGGAAGAACCTTGACGGGTACCTCACTTCCTCACCCTGTTCCTCTTCAAGGGCTTATAATAGAATTGATATATTTGCCAGAGGCAGAGAAAACCAGTTGATATGGAAACTTTGGAACGGTGTAAGCTGGAGCAGCTGGAAGGATATTGGAGGATATTTGACCTCAAGGCCTTCATCTGTTTCCTGGGGGCCTGATAGAATTGATGTTTTGGCAAGGGGAATCAATAATGAGCTCATTTATATTTGCAATAAATAGTCATAAAAATCATTATCCATGAGAACAGCGCATGAAAATATCAATAAGAAACAGGTGGCTATCTAAAGAAGGTTCTAAAAGAGGGCTCCAAAAACCATACGGCAATACCGTCATCTTTGCATAAACTGCCTTTTCATTCTTCCCACTATATAGATATCCACCTGTTTCCAAGTCAACTTTTTAACCGCTTTAGATTTGCAAAGGTAATCTGTAGTATTACCTTGGTATATTTATATTTCCTCCTATACTTGTAGCCCTGAGCAATATGAGTACCTGATTCGGCCCCCTTCTCTCCAGTACCCTGTATCCTCTTGATGAAGCTGCAGCCATGCCTTGTTCATTGGGTATGCAATACCCATTTTCTCTACATGTTCCATTGTCCCTTACTAAAATCTGTCCCATCAATCCTACCGCTACCCACTCGGACCGCAGCGGCCTTGGTATATACTGCTTTTTCTTATCCCATTCAGGATTCACTATGGGTTTTCTTTCAACATGTTCCGGAATCAGTATGTTGCCGTCTTCATTGTGCATTGCCGGGACAAGTACTTCCTCGTACAACATCCTTCCCCATTCATCGGTAAGATACTTATTCTTCCATCTAACGTCCCCATTGTTGCCTAGTATAGTAGGCGTTGCTGTAGTGACTCCGAGAATAAATCTGTCCCTCTCATTGGCAATCCTCACCTTTCTGCCGTTAAGGGTTACGAAATAACCGCAGTCAATGGGCTTTCCATCTACAGTTTCAAACATTTCGGCATAGCCGCCAATTCCGGTGGTCGTCCCAAGTTCCACTACACCGACTCTGTCACTGACTGTTTTGCTTATCTTGGCCTCCTCGTGAAGCGTGGAGTTTTCAATTTTATCCTTTACTTCCCCTTTATCATCCGGCATATCTAATCCTCCGTGACATAACTTATACTATATTTGTATGACAAATATAAGCAATTTGTGTTAATTTCAAGGAAAATTGTATCACCAGGAAAATAGCCAAAAACCCTGCTTTGGACCAGCCAAGCAGGGTTTGATATTTTTATTTTTACAACATAGTTGTATGAATCTATAACTGAATTTATCCGGGATGTAAAATTTCTTCTAAATAGAACCCAAAAAGTCTATAACATTCTGCTCTCGCAAAAATCTGTGAAGATTGGATATTTTACTCGGCCCTTGGATATTTTACTTTGTAAAAATCTTTAGTAAGACTTTTAATGGGTTCTATATAAATTAAATTCTAGTTCGTTGAAATTTTACGTCCTGGAAAAAACCGTTGAAACATCGGTATTTTCCTAGTGAATTTTCTAATGCTTAAATTCACACATCCTTATTATGAGCAATTGTCTTCCTTTTCAACATCAGCATTGTCAGTACTCTCATCCACTGCTTCAAATATACTTACATTGTTTCTTCCGGAATGTTTAACGTTATATAGTGCACAGTCCGCAAGTCTTATCATCTCATTATAATCTACATTTATATCTTTGGGTTTGAAGCATGCTCCTATACTTACCGTTATATTTATGCTTTTTCCGTCAAGCTCAAAGGGATAGAGTGCAATTCTCCTGCGCATTCTCTCACATATCATAAGTACCTTATCCTTTGATATCTCCGGAAGAATCAAGCCAAACTCCTCGCCTCCATACCTGCCGGCAACATCGCTGTCTCTTATACAGGAAAGCATTACCTTTGCCATGCCCTTTAGAACCTCATTACCCTGAAGATGACCATAGGTATCATTTACCTTTTTAAAAAAGTCAATATCAAGCATAACGAAGGACAAACTTCCACCTTTTCTGGTCTGCTTACTGTGTTCTTTCGTCAGCAGGTCTATCAGCAAGGCATGATTATACAGCCCCGTTAACCCATCCTTCATAGCCATCTCTTCAAGCCTGTCCTGATATTCCTTGTACCTCAGCGCAGACTTAATCCTCGCAGTAACCTCTATAGCATCAACAGGTTTCTTTATGTAATCAAAGGCACCAATTTCCAGCGCCATCTTCAGGTATCTGGCCTCGGTCCTGGCAGTCACTATAATGACCGGTATATTTCTCAGATCAGCATTACACTTTAGTTCGCTGCATACTGTAAAACCGTCTTTACCCGGCATTATGAGGTCAAGTAAAATGATATCAGGCTTTAGTCGATATACAGTTTCCACTACCTCGATTCCGGAATTAACGGAAAATACTTCATAACCCTGGTTATGCAAAATATCCGTTATCATAGCAACATTTAATTTGCTGTCATCCGCTACAAGAACCCTCTTAACCATTCTACTTCCTCACTTTCCGAAATACTTGTCAAACTCTTCATCAATGTATATATTTTGTTGAGACCGATCCAAATAAAACACCACTGTTAATTATACAACACCTTTTTGCTCATGTACATACTTTTCATTGTAACTCTTCCAGTAAATTGAATATAGCGATAATACTTTTCCATTACTTCTTAACCTTAATCCGGCATTAAAGGATAATATCCACACTAAAATCCCCTATACAAGTACCGGCTCCCACCTTCTTTGTAGGTGTTCATCTCAGATTAGGCTCATCGGTATGCAGGGGCAAATCTCCCCCTGACCTCTGAACTAAAACCATCGGGATACCTCGTTTATAAGTTTGAAATTGGTAAGGTCATAATGCAGTGGCGTGAGGGTCGCGTAACCCCTTTTTATAAAGAATGTATCCATGTCCTCCGCCGCCGGTTCAAAGGTATTTCCCTTTATGTCGTAAATCCTTTCACGGGTTTCATTTGTTTCCTCACCTGTCATTCTTTCCACGAAGTAGTTTCCATATACCATATTTCCCATTCTGCAAACCTTGATGCCTTTTATTTCCTCAAACTTAATGGAGGGAATATTTAAATTCAGCACAACATCGCTCTTCACTCCCATTTCAACAGCCCTTTCAAGCACTATGCCTGCATATCGGGCTGCAGCAGAGTATTCCTCGGGCTTGTCAAACTGCTCCGTGGAAACTGCCAGTGACGGTATATTATAAATGGCAGCTTCTATTGCTGCAGATACAGTACCGGAGTACAATATATCCATACCAAGATTATAACCTCTATTGATTCCCGCAACGACCATATCCACCTTTTTATCAACCAGTTTATCAAGCGCCAGCCTGACACAGTCAGCAGGAGTTCCGTCTACAGAATAAGCCTTAACCTTCAGCCCCTCAAAATTATGTTTTTTTACTCTAAGAGGCCTGGAAATTGTTATTGAATGGCTGCTGGCACTGCGCTGCTCGTCCGGTGCAACCATGGTAATTTCATGAAACCTGCTTAATTCCTTTACCAGGGCATAAATCCCCGGTGCCTTTATTCCATCATCGTTGGCAACTAAAATATGCAATTCCTTCCCGGCCCCACAACATATCTCAACACTGCTTCCCTTCATTACAATTCAAATATATGGAACATTAGAAGCCTGTATCGGAGCATCCAAACGGGAACCGGTTTTTCACCTGCCTTTCGAAAATATGTATATCCTATTCTACCACGTTTTATACGGTGTGGGGACGGTTCACAATTTTTCCTGACTCTTTGTCAGGCAAAATTGTGAACCGTCCCCTTGCTACAGGTAGATATCCGAGAATTCCAGCATCACCATTTCCATTTGATCCTGGCGTATGCTGTCCTCGCTGCGGGTTGCTGCCACTTCGCTGTTGTCCACGCTGCATGACGGCTCCGGTGTATCCGGCAAAAAAATTGACATGGTGCTTCCTTTACCCATCCCGCTCTCAACGGAAACAGTTCCATGATGTATATCTATGATGGACTTTACTATGGCCAGTCCCAATCCACTGCCTTCCTGCCCCCTTCTCAGAGACTTATCCACCTGCCTGAACTTGTCAAAAATCATATCTATGTGTTCCACAGGTATTCCTACTCCATTGTCCTTCACCTGTATCTCAATCCCTCCACTTCTATCCTTCAAATTCACC
>JAUZPH010000084.1 GCA_030706065.1 Bacillota bacterium
GCAGCCATAAATGCAAAAATTCGAAATAAAAGCATTCTGTTGTTTGGGTACCGGGATTTAAGCAACAAGCTTATGAAGGCTCCCAAAGTCAATAATTACCTCGGTTTTTATGATATTACCGGCGAGGAGATGAAAAAGAAGTTTCAGGAACATATGGACTTCATGGGCATAGAGGTTTTGACGGAAAGAGTCAACAGTGTATATGCCATGGGAGACTATTTTGCTATGATGGTCAACGATAAGATGTATGAAGCAAAAGCCTTGATACTGGCAACAGGAATGGAATATACAAAGCCCCTAAGGGGTGAGGAGGAGTTTCTGGGCAGGGGTGTAGGCTATTGTGCTACCTGTGATGCACCCTTGTACAGGGGAAAGACCATCACAGTAGTAGGATATAATAGAGAGGCTGAGGAAGAGGCAAACTATGTCAGCGAGCTTGCAGGAAAACTGTACTATATTCCTATGTACAAAGGTGATTACAGAATAAGGGACGGCATTGAAGTCATCAATGACAAGCCGCTGGTTATAACGGGTGGGGATAGAGTAACAAATCTCCAGTTGATGAATAAAACACTTGATACGGACGCTGTATTCATACTAAAGGATAGTATCTCACCAGGACAGCTTGTACCGGGATTGGAGATGGAAAACGGCCATATAAAGGTAGATAGAAATATGAGAACCAATTTGGAAGGGTGCTATGCTGCAGGAGATTGTACCGGTAAGCCTTATCAGTATATAAAATCTGCAGGGGAAGGCCTGGTGGCTGCTTTAAGCGCAGTTGCCTATATTGATTCAAAATCTTAAGGGTTCAATACATACACAAAGGATAAGACAACCCTCGCAGAGCATATAAGAATATAGATGTGTGAATTTATAACTGAATTTATCACTTGGAAAAGACCGTTGAAGCTTCGGCATTTTTCAAGTCAATTTGATATTGTTTAAATTCCAACATCTTTATAGGGAAACAACTTCAACTATAAACTTATACATGGTCAAAAACTGTCCTCTTCAGTGTTTGACACATGTATAAGTTAAGTTTCCGTATTGTTTCCCTTAAATAGAAGCAGCGGTATTCATAACTTCTCAACCGCTGCTTTTCATATCCCTTTTAATAGTTATTCATAATTGAAAAAGCTGGAATTTTACTTTTGGACAAAAAAGAAAACGTGATTTCCTATTGGTTTTACATTGCTTTTCTTTACATTTTTCATCCATTGTGATTTGGCCGTTTTCGGATTGTAGAAAAATACTGCCTCACCGGTAGGATCCTTTCCTTTTAGAGCATCAAACACTGCGTTATAGCACTCTTCTGTAGGTACAACATTGAGCTTGCCATTTACCACACAGGAGAAGGCGCCCTTTTGCATTATTACGCCAGATACGGTCTTTGGGAAACCGGGATGTAACAATCTGTTCAGTATGACTGATGCCACCGCAACCTTGCCTTCGTATGGTTCGGCGCGGCTCTCGGCAAATACTACCTGAGCCATCAGATTGATATCATCGTCGCTCAGGTATATTCGCTTATTTTTATAATTAAAAACCTGGCTCGCTTCATTTTTTCCATTATATAAAGCAGCAGAATTAGAGCTTTCAAAGGTGGCAGCTCTTGGTTCCAAGGATCCGAATAACGATAAAAGTAAAGAAAAAGCAATGCCATAAAATATTTTTTTACTCATGCAATACCTCCTTTTGCCTGCGAAGTTAGCTGACGGGTTCGGAAAAGGTATAACCTACGCCATAAGGCGATTCACCCCAGGATATGGTTCCTCCGCATTTTAAAGCGAATAACTGCCGTAAAATTTAGGCTATTGGTATTGTTCCCCGGAAGGAAAATAATATACGCGGGAAAAACGAAGGTAAGAAAAAATCCGGCATTGCCGGATTTGGAAAATCGGGTTAATCATTTGATATTTGTAGCCTTAAAGGTTGTGTACATGTTCAGGAAGCCGTCATATTTGTCCTGAACATTTAAATATTGGTTGCTGGAATCGGAGTAGATTTGCTTAAGCTGATCTTCAGTCAAGGTACCTGTAGTGACCTGAGCCGCTTGATCTCTTTCCTGGCCCACAGCCAGTATAAAGCTCTGAATGTATGTATCGTATCCACCAAAAACCGCTTTTAAGCTGTCCTTTACTGTCTTGCAGTTTTCCGGCACTGAGGTCTTGAGAAAATCCTTTTCCAGGTCGGAGTTCTTTTGCATATAGCTGTTAGCCAACGTGATAAGATCGTCATAAGTGTCCGACTTGTTTCTTGCATTATTAAGCTCGGTAGAAAAGTCCGTTTTTATAGGAATAAATTTTGCGACAAGCTCGTCCGCCTTTGTACAAAAATCTAAAGTCTGAGAGGCTTTTATATCTGCATCCCTTTGAGCCTTAGCCAGTTGATTTGCATAGAGCTCAAAGGCCTTTAAGAAGTCATTGGCATTGTTCAATACAGAAATAGACATTCCCTTCATACCAAATTGGGAGTAGGAATTTTCGCTATCATCCCGGTATTTGGTAAAGTCCTGTATGGACGAACTGATATCCTTGCTGTTTGGATTCTGTAAAATGTTCAATATCTGGTTATACATAGTCAAATTACTGTTCAGCCCGTCTTTAATTGCATTGTGCTGCAATTTAAACGTATCTCCCGGAATCAGCCCATCCAGCTGTGTCTTGGCATCTTTCAGGTTATTTATGATTTCCGGAAGTTTTTTTCTGCAGGTTTCAGGGTCTGGAACATTGTCTTTCAACAGTGACTTGGTACTTTTGTTTGTTGTATTAATAGTATCAACAACTTCCCTTACACTTCTCTCATAGGAATTCAATGATTGATCCGTAACATAATAGTATGTACCAAAAAAAACTCCGGCAAGAATCAAAGCAGAGAATGTGGTTATAATAATAGCCATAAGAGTCATTTTTTCCTTTTTCTTTTTTGGTTTCAATAAGTACACCACCTTTTAAAATTGTTGGTATCGATGCTGACCCTGCAAAAGTCATACATCCGCAGATAATCAGAAATTATTATTTCAAATTGAGAAATTTTCAGCTTTAAACCCGGCTTTATTACAAATATATTCTATCATATAATCTAAAATTACTCACACTAAATTTCATTTTAATGCTGGAAAGGTTGAAGCTTTTCTGCAGTATAGCTGCGGAAATTTATATTTTAATCTATCGCCTTCGAAAAATCGGTGAAGATTCGATATTTTCTCAGTCGAATATTTAAGGGTTAAATTTCCGTATCTGTAGGAAGGAGATATCTTCTGTAATAGTTATTTGGGGAATTATAATACCTGGATAATTATTGCTTGTCATAGTATATTTTGTTCATTAAGGAGTTAGTACAAGCGCTTCGGGATTGTAAAAATTAATGAACAAAAGTAGCTTTTCTTGTACATTAAAGTTGAATAATAGTGTATAATTGTTAATGAGATTAAGTATTTGAGGTGACAGAAATTGAATCTGATCAATATGATAACCAGAACCGTAGGCGGTATGACTGTATGGAACCTACTGGACATAGCAGTTATTTCATATATATTTTATAAAGGATATACTCTTATCAGAGAGACCAGGGCAGAGCAGCTGATAAAGGGTATATTGTTTATTGTGATTTTAATCCCCATAAGCGATTGGCTTCAGCTCACAATGCTGAATATGATTTTAAACAGGACCCTTACTATAGGTGTTCTTTCTATTGTAATCATATTTCAACCTGAGATAAGGAGGGCTCTGGAGCATCTGGGAAGGTCAGCCTTTGCCGAGAGGCATATACTACTGGAAGACGATGAAGTTATGGACAAGGTTATCACTGAGCTTGTTGTGGCAGTAGAGAGTCTTTCAAAATCCAAGACAGGTGCACTTATAGCTATTGAACAGAAGACCGGATTGAATGATGTCATTGCCTCCGGAACCAGGATCGATGCAATGGTTTCAGCGGCCCTGCTGGAGAATATATTCGTTGTAAACACTCCTCTTCATGACGGTGCTACAATAATTAGAAATGACAGGATTCTTGCAGCGGGCTGCGTACTGCCTCTGACAGGCAATACTGAAATAAATAAGAAGCTGGGAACAAGACATAGAGCAGCCATGGGAATCACCGAGATTTCCGATGCATTGGTTGTCATTGTATCGGAGGAAACCGGTATAATATCTCTGTCCGTAAATGGAAAACTCACAAGAAACTATGATAAGGACAGATTGAAAGACATACTTATAAGAATAATGAAGAGAAGGCAGGAAAGCAGAAAAACAACAATTGGAGAGAGGGTGAAGCAGTGGCTAAGAAAAAGGATAACCAAATCATCGTAAAGATAATATGCGTTATTGCTTCCTTCATGCTGTGGCTTTATGTTGCTAATGCCGAAAACCCGGAAAAAACGAGGACTTTGACTGTTCCGGTTACTATTCAAAATGTAGATGCTCTGGCTGATTACAAGCTGGCATTAGTAAATGACAGAAACTATGAAGTGAACCTTAAAGTGAAGGGGCCAATGCTTGATGTAAATGCACTGGATGCCAGTAAGATTACCTTAAAGGTGGATATGTCAGTTGTTATGATGCTGAAAAAAGGAGTAAACAGGATTCCGGTGATTGTAGATAATATTCCGGATAATGTTACAGTAGTAGATAAGGAGAATCTGAGGCTGGAAGTGAATTTGGATGAGTTAAAGGGGAAAAGTGTGCCGATAAAGGTCAATATTCAGCCGATAACAAAGCCAGGCTATGCCGCCTTTGATCCAATACTAAATTTAAGCTCCGTTTATGTCAGCGGCCCCGGACAGTATGTGGATAATGTATCCTATGCAGCTGCCTCACAAGAAGTGAAGGATGCGGATGCAGACAAAGAGTTCAATCTGCCTCTTCAGCCCTATGACGCTGCAGGGCGGGTGGTTAAGGAAGTAAAAATTGAGCCTCAGTCAGTAAATGTAGTTATACCTGTAAAAAAGACCAAAACAGTAAGTATATTTGTAAACTTAAAGGGAAATATAAGCAAAGGTATGAGATTAAATTCAGCAGATGCCGTACCTTCAAAGATAGAGATAGCAGGAGACGAGAATCTTCTCAAAAATATAAGCCAGATTGAAACCGCACCAATAGACCTTTCGACAATAAACGAAAGCAAAACAGTAGAGGTTGGTCTGGTTCTGCCTAATGGCATAGTGCTGACTCGAGATAATGAAAATATAAATGTTAAGTTCAGTGTGGATCAGATTGGATCAAAGAACATTCAGAGGAATATTCAATTTACCAATCTCGCACAGGGCCTTACCTATACATCGGATAAGAACAGCGTATACCTGGTACTTACGGGCCCACAAAATGTACTGAGTACCATTGGTGATACATCAGTACAGTGTACTGTTGATTTGAGCAACCTGGGAGAAAGTGTCGATGCCCATACCGTGCCGGTTACGGTATCCGGTTTACCAGACGGGGTATCAGTTGCATCTGTAACACCGCAAAATGTGAAGGTGTTGATTATGAAAGCATCGGCCACATCAACAACGACACAGACTCCAACTCAATAGTGGATGGAGCTGGATGTTTTTTACGGAGGAGTAATATGACAATAAGAATAAACAATATAGTACTTGGAATAGACGATGATATCAGTGTCTTGAGGGATAGAGCGGCGAAGAGGCTGAATATTTCCACGGAAGCCATATCGAATTTCAGAATTCTGAGAGAGTCCGTTGATGCTCGAAAGAAAGACAACATAAGGTTTAATTATTCTGTGAATGTACAGTGCAAGAATGAGGATAAGTTAGTCGGAAGATTAAACGATAAAGATATTATTATTGAGGCGGAAGCCTTTAAAGAGGATATAAACCCCGGGAGCAAAAGACTTTCACACAGACCCGTTATAGTTGGTATGGGACCTGCAGGTATATTTGCAGGTCTTCTTTTAGCGAGAAAAGGTTATAGGCCCTTAATCTTCGAGAGAGGGGATGATGTTGACGCCCGAACCAGGTCAGTAGAGCACTTTTGGAGGACCGGAGAACTGAAAGGTGAATCAAATGTTCAGTTTGGCGAAGGGGGAGCAGGTACCTTCTCAGATGGAAAACTCACTACGAGAATCAAGGATAGAAGATGTGACTTTGTGCTTGAGGAATTGGTAAAGGCAGGGGCCCCGGAGGAGATAATATACAGCGGCAAGCCTCATATTGGAACGGATATACTGAAGAATGTAGTTAAAAATATAAGGGAAGAGATAAAGGCCTTAGGTGGAGAAGTGTTCTTTAACAGCAGGCTGGAGGACATTACTGCCCATAACAGAAAGGTTAAATCCATCACGGTAAACGGTAATGAAGTTCCTTGTGAAATTCTCATTTTGGCTATAGGCCACAGCTCCCGGGACACCTACGAGTTGATACACGGCAGGGGAATCTTTGTTTCTCCGAAGGCTTTTTCCATAGGCGTAAGGATAGAGCACCCGCAGCATTTCATTGACAGGGCCCAATACGGAAAGTATGCCGAACACCCTAGACTGAGAGCTGCAGACTACAGAGTGGCTTATTCCAGTGAAGCTCTGAAAAGGTCCGTATACAGCTTCTGCATGTGCCCCGGTGGGGAGGTGGTGGCTGCAGCCTCCGAATACAACAGGGTGGTTACAAACGGGATGAGCTATTATAAGAGGGATAAGGTAAATGCCAACTCTGCTCTTGTGGTATCGGTGTCTCCGGAGGATTTTGAAGGGAACTCACCTCTGAAGGGAATGGAATTTCAAAGACACTATGAAGCTCTTGCTTATAAGGCGGGGGGAGGTAACTATGAAGCGCCGGTTCAATTGGTGGGCGATTTTCTTAAGGACAGAAAAAGTACCGTTCCAGGTAATATTGAGCCTTCCTACAATCCCGGCTGGAACTTTGTAAAATTGGATGAGTGCCTTCCTGATTATGTTACTAAAATGTTGAGAATAGGAATAACAGAGTTTGACAGGAAAATCCGCGGTTTTGCCATGGAGGATGCAGTACTTACCGGAATTGAGACAAGAACCTCGGCACCGGTGAGAATTGACAGAGGAGAGAACCATCAAAGTATTTCAATGGAAGGCATATATCCTGCCGGCGAGGGTGCCGGATATGCCGGAGGAATTATTTCTGCCGCAGTGGATGGTTTACGAGTGGCAGAAGAAATAATAAAAAATTATAATAATGCTGTCTGACAATTCTGAAAAATAATGAATTGAGCTTTTTATTTGTTAAAATATAATCAAAGGGCTTTTCCGCCGACAGCTTTTGATTTAATATTATGATAGGGAAAATTAATTGAAATTCAATGGCAATTTCAATTAATTTTTTCGTGACATTGTGTAAAACTTAACAATGTCGGCAGCGCGGCGCAGTAAGGTTCCGTAATGAAGGCCTTTATAAGATGTGACTCAAAAATTTCATACTATCACATCTATAAAGCCGTAATAAATTAAAATATTTTATATAGGTCGGGAGGATCAGGCTATGGTAAAGAACTTTGACGATGTAATATTAAAAGTAAGAAGTGGACAAATAAAAAAAGTGGCAGTAGCCGTGGCACAGGATGAACCTGTGCTGGAAGCGGTTAAATCCGCAAAGGAACAGGGGATTGCAGAGGCTGTACTGGTTGGTGATGAGGCAGCAATAAAGGAAATAGCAGACAGGATAGATATGGATCTTTCAAAATTTGAGATAATTCACGAGCCAAATGATACAAAGGCAGCCTTAAAGGCAGTGGAGCTTGCCTCTAAAGGTAAGGCGGATATGGTAATGAAAGGGCTTGTGGATACGGCCAATTTTCTTCGGGCAGTTCTGAATAAAGAAATCGGACTAAGAACTGGAAAGCTTATGTCCCATGTGGCAGTTTTTGAAATTCCGGGTATCGACAGACTCATATTCCTTACGGATGCTGCTTTTAACATGTATCCTGATTTAAAGGGAAAGATTGATATACTGAATAACTCTGTGAAGGTTGCTCATGCTGTAGGAGTTGAAGTGCCAAAGGTTGCCCCGGTATGCGCCGTTGAGGTTGTAAATCCGGATATGCCCGCTACAGTGGATGCTTCCCTGCTTGCAAAGATGAACGATAGGGGACAGATAAAAGGGTGTATAGTGGATGGACCGCTGGCTTTGGATAATGCCCTTTCCGAGGAGGCGGCAAAGCACAAAAAGGTAGGAGGCCCAGTGGCAGGTAAAGCAGATATAATACTGCTTCCCAATATTGAAGCCGCCAACGTTATGTACAAGACCTTGACTTATACTACCAATTCCAGAAATGGAGGCATACTGGTAGGTACTTCCGCGCCGGTTATTCTGACCTCCAGGGCAGACAGCTTTGAAACCAAGGTTAATTCAATCGCACTTGCAGCTCTGGTAGCGGCGGATAAGTAGAGATAATGTAAGGTTCAAATAAGAATAAGCCGGGCTTGTTACCTTGGCATAAGTTTTAAGGAGGTAATATTATGTCATTTACACTATTGATAATAAATCCAGGTTCAACATCTACAAAGATAGGTGTCTACGAGGATGAGAAGCCTGTTCTGGTGGAGACCCTCAGGCACCAGACAGAGGAAATAGAAAAATATGCTTCCGTCACTGACCAGTTTGGGTTCAGGAAGGAAGTAATACTCAATGTATTAAAGGAAAAGGCTTTTGATATAACCACTCTGGATGCTGTTGTCGGAAGAGGGGGACTGTTAAAACCAATCGAAGGCGGTACATATGCCGTAAATGATAGGATGCTGGAAGATCTTAGAGGTGAAATCAACGGACAGCATGCATCAAATTTGGGAGCTTTGATTGCCGATTCCATTGCAAAGGAATTGGATATACCTGCCTTTATCGTAGACCCTGTTGTTGTAGATGAAATGGAGGATATCGCAAGGATATCGGGAATTCCGGAGATTGAGAGGAAGAGTATCTTCCATGCACTGAATCAGAAGGCCGTAGCCAAAAGGTATTCAAGGGAGAACGGCAGGAGATACGAAGACATCAACGCCATTGTTGCTCATATGGGGGGAGGAGTTTCTGTCGGGGCCCATAAGAATGGGAGGATTGTAGATGTAAACAATACTCTTGACGGAGAAGGACCCTTCTCGCCGGAGAGAAGCGGAGGAGTCCCTGTAGGAGACCTGGTCAGAATGTGCTTCAGCGGAAAGTATACCTATGAGGAAATCAAGAAGAAAATAACCGGCAAAGGCGGATTTGTAGCTTATTTGGGTACAAATAATGCGATGGAAGTAGAAAAAGCCGCTCTTGCAGGGGAAGAGAAAGCTAAATTGATATTTGACGCCATGGGCTATCAAGTTGCAAAGGAAATAGGCAAATGTGCCGCTGTACTTTCCGGTAAGGTTGATGCTATAATATTAACCGGGGGCATGGCTTATGGAAAACCGATGGTGGAAATGATAAAGGAAAGAGTTGCTTTCATTGCACCGGTGGTAGTTTATCCCGGAGAAGACGAGCTTCTTGCATTGGCGCAGGGAGCAATAAGAGTATTATCTGGAGAAGAAGAAGCTAAAGTATATGCATAAAATATGAGGTGTCTATGAGTAGAGTAAGGATTTTTGCAGGCCATTTCGGAAGTGGAAAAACAGAGATAGCAATTAACTTTGCTAAAAATCTGGCTGTACAGAATATTAAGACCTGCCTGGTGGATATTGACATAGTGAATCCATATTTCTGCGTAAGAGACTTAAAAGATGAGCTTACAAGTATGGGGATTAGGGTGATATCATCCAATCCCCATTTTTCTAATGCAGAATTAATGGTGGTGCCGCCGGAGGTGGTTTCAGCCTTTAATGACAGGAGCCAAAGTGTTATAATAGATGTAGGTGGTGATGATTCGGGAGCTGCTGTTTTGGGAAGATATCATCAATATTTCCTCCAGGAGCCTTACGAAATGTTCTTTGTCATCAACAATAACAGGCCGCTTACTTCAAATATGGACGATACAGAGGAATATATCAGGGCTATAGAGAGGGCTTCAAGATTAAAAGTGACCCATCTGGTCTCAAATACGAATATGTCCTATGAAACCACTGTAGAGGATATACTAAAGGGAGACAGGATTACTGCAGAACTGTCCCGGAAGCTTGGCATACCTTACAAATATACTGTATTCAGGCGGGATTTGGAGGTTGGTATATCCGGAAAAGTTCAAGGTGAGCTTTTGCCGATAGATATTTACATGAGGCCTGACTGGCTGCAGAACGTTTAGGGACTATTATATTTATTTCAGGGATATTGTAAATTATTGAAGGGATGTGGCGTATTATATAATGTAAACGATTTAATTAAAAGGGATTAATTTGAAGAGTCGTCATAATAAGGAGGAGTTATAGTGGCAAAGGTTTCATTCAGAGAAGAGAGATGCAAGGGCTGCGGCCACTGCATCGAGGTTTGCCCCAAAAAAATTATAGGATTTTCAGACAAGCTAAATACGAAGGGATACCATCCGGCCTATATACCTGAAGGCAGGATGAAAGAGTGCATAGGCTGTGCTTCCTGCGGAAGAATGTGTCCCGATTTGGTAATCACAATAGAGAAATAGGGGGAATTATCATGGGTGAGAAAGTGTTAATGAAGGGAAACGAAGCCATAGGGGAGGCGGCTATACGTGCCAACTGCCAGTGCTTCTTCGGATATCCTATAACACCTCAGACTGAAGTAGCGGCATATATGTCAAGAAGGATGCCCCAGCTTGGAAGAATATATCTGCAGGCTGAAAGCGAGATTGCAGCTATTAATATGGTGTATGGAGCTGCCGGCACCGGCGTGAGGGTAATGACATCCTCCTCCAGTCCGGGAATAAGCTTGAAATCGGAAGGAATATCCTATATTGCAGGGGCAGAGCTGCCCTGTGTAATTATAAATATAGTCAGAGGAGGCCCGGGC
>JAUZPH010000085.1 GCA_030706065.1 Bacillota bacterium
TATTGGACAGTGAGAAGGAGCTTTTAAAGGTAATAAGGAATGAATTATCGGAAATTGTAGAGAAATACGGGGATGACAGAAGAACGAAAATAATTGAGGATGATACCGAGGCAAAGATTGATATAGAAGAATTGATTGTGGTTGAAGATACTATGATTACAATGTCAAAGGAAGGTTATATAAAGAGGATTCCATTGAAGTCCTATAACCGTTCAAATACCGATACTGCCGATATAGAGTACAGGGAGGGAGATTTTAATAAATTCCTGCTTCAATCCAATACTCGTGACAGTGTATTGTTTTTCACGGACCTCGGCAACATGTACCAGTTAAAAGGAGTGGATGTACCGGAGTACAAGTGGAAGGAAAAAGGTGAAAGGCTGGATGACATTATCAAGGGCCTTAACCTGGATGCTGAGAAGATAGTTGCCGCATTTTCCGTACCAAACCTGAATGCAGACCAAAGCCTGCTGCTTCTAACAAGCAAGGGCTATATTAAAAAGACATCTCTGGATAAGTTCAGCACCAGCTATACAAAGCTGATGGCTCTAAAACTGAAAGAAGATGACAGGCTTATTGTTGCGGAACTGATTTCAAATGATAGAGAAGGAGCCTTTATAGACTTAACAACAAAATGTAAATTGAATTTTACAGTGGAAGAACCGGAACTGGAAGGTTCCGACAGAAATATCCTGGGGACACCTCTTGTTACATTAGGCTCAAAGGATGAGATATTATCCGCTTCTTTCAGTGAAAACGGCGAATTTGCATCCTTTACCCTTGGAATTACTGCAAAGGGACAGGTGAAGGTGTTGGATAACCTTAAGGCAAAGAGTGATTACAAGATAAATACTGCTTCCAATGAAATATTGCTGATATTTGCAGATAACGGCGTTGTCTATAGGCTCCCGGCCTATATGCTGCAGAATGTCATGGACGAAATAAACCTTGGTGAATTTATAGATGAATTTACTGACGGAGTGCATAAGATTCTGGAAGTGGTGTCTATAAAGGATTTTAAGAAGAAAATCAATCTGTACTTCTTTACGAAGAAGGGCTTGGTAAAGAAGACGGCGCTGGCTGACTTTGAAGGAACCTACTTGTCAACGATGGCTTACAAATTTAAGGGCGAAGATGTGCTCATAAGTATAAAGGCAGCTTCGGAAAATGACAGTAGTGCGCTAATTATAACTAAAAAGGCTATGGCAATAAGGTTTGCGGCTTCCTCCATAAGTGAAATGGGCAGGGTAGCCTCCGGTGTCACAGGTATCAGTCTAAAGGAAGATGACGAGGTGGTCTTCGGAGCTATTATAACTGAAGGAACAAAGGTCGGTGGAGAAGTTGCTGTCACTCTGGATTCAAATATGGAGCTGAAGCTCTTATCCGGTAAAAAAGAAGAGAAAATCATAGGCATAAGCGATATTAAACTTCAGAACAGGGCCGGCAGAGGAAACAGCATGATGCTTATAGTATTAGATGATTTTATAAAAAATGTTAAAATTATATGAAGAATACTGTAAGTAAATTGAAACATTAAGGGATAACTAATATAATAAAAGTAAAATAGAATATTGAATCGGGTAACGCCCGATTCTTTTTTTAGAAAGATGTTAACCGTTTACAGAGAAAACTGCCGATGGCTGTCTACTAAATAGTATACTATTTCAGGTTTATAATTTTATATAAGGGGTGGTTATGTGAAAAGAGTATTACTCTTACTGGCGGAGGATTTTGAAGAAATTGAGGCTCTGACAGTTGTGGATGTTCTTAGAAGAGCAGAGGTTCAAGTTGATATGTGTGCCTTAAAGGGTGAATATGTTAAAGGCTCCCACGGTATAGAGGTTAAGAGCGATATGAAGCTTGATGATGTTGATGACAGGAACTACGATGCTATTGTACTTCCGGGGGGGCCTGGAACTGAAAATCTGAGAAATAATGTGAGAGTGCTGCAGCTGGTTAAGGATTTCTATATGAGCGGCAGACTCACTACTGCCATCTGTGCGGCGCCCAGGGTGTTAGCAGAAGCAGGCATAGTGAATGGACATAACCTGACATCCTATCCTGGAGTTAAAGACTACTTAAACAATTGTATTTATAAAGAAGATATGGTGGTTTCCGATCACAACCTTTTGACGAGCAGAGGCCCTGCCACAGCCCTTCCTTTTTCCTATGCCCTATTGGAGGCTTTAGGACTCCAGGAGGAAGCTCTAAGCCTCAAAGAGGGAATGATGTATAATTTGTTCCTTTCAAATGTAAAATAAATTGGCTGAAAAGATAGATGTGTGAATTTATACTGGAATTTATTACTTGGAAAAGACCGTTGAAGCTTCGGTATTTTCCAAGTAAACTTGTTAATGTTTAAATTCACACATCTTTAATAAAATGAAAGTATAACTTTGATATAATAAGAGCAATAAGGTAATAACCTTATTGTTCTTATTTTTATTGAATGGAGTCTGGTTTATGGAGGAATTCGTTTTAGATAATGGAATTAAATTAATTTGTGACAGCAGGGAGGGAAAGCTTACATCCTTTTGTATTGGCTTTAATGCCGGAGCTTTGGAAGAGGAGGGCTTCAGCCTGGGAACTGCTCATGCCGTAGAACATATGGTGTTCAAGGGGACTGCGGGCAGGTCGGAAAGGCAGATCAATGATGAAATGGATAATTATTTCGGCTTCAGCAATGCCATGACCAATTATCCTTATGCCATATACTATGGAACTGTCAGCAGTAATGACTTTGCAAAGGGCTTTGAACTCTACTGCGATATTCTTTTGAACCCTGTCTTTCCTTCGGAAGGATTTGAGGAAGAAATCAGGGTAATCATGGAAGAGCTGAGGGATTGGAAGGAAGACTTCAGCCAAAGATGCGAAGATCTGCTCTTCTCAAATTCCTTTTCAAGGAGAAGAATCAGAGAACTTA
Organism: Bacillota bacterium; assembly: GCA_030706065.1. Lineage (GTDB taxonomy): Bacteria > Bacillota > Clostridia > Clostridiales > Clostridiaceae > JAEZDX01. Next base: position 2,924 of record JAUZPH010000085.1, read on the forward strand.
TAATTGGAAATGAAGCCAGTGTCAAAAACATAACCCTAGATGAAATCAAGAACTTCTACAGCAGGTTCTATTCTCCGGAAAACTGCATAATAACTGTGGTTACTTCTCTTAAGCCTCAGGATATTTTCGCATATGTGAATGAGATTATGGGGCTGTGGAATAATTCTGCCGGGTATATCAGAAATGTTGATTATGAGAAAAACAAGCCGGGAATATATACTGCACAATATGGTACGGAAAGTGCAAGGCTGCAGGTCTGCTTCGATATCCATGACCTTACTGACCGGGAATTGTTTTGCCTGTATGCCTTCAATATGGAGTTTGGGGAAGGCACCAGTTCAATGCTGTATAATGAAGTAAGAACAGTAAGGGGTCTTGCTTATGAGGTTGGCAGCTCTGTTAAAAATGAGAGGGGGATAAGGCTTTTCTCCATTCAGTTAAGTACCTCAATATATAATATTGATGAGGCTTTGGAAACAATAAATAATTGTCTGAAGGAAGCTAAAAAGAGGGATTGGACGGAAAAAGGAGTGCTGGAAAGAGCCGTGCGCCGATTCAGGTTAAAGGAAGGCCTGGCACTGGAAAGATCCGTTGAACAGTGCAAGAGAATGGCGGCAGCCCACCTTATGTATGGAAACTATAGACTTGGCATGAACGGCTTTTATGAATACAATATTGATGGAAGTGAAGTGCGCGAGGTTGTAGAAAAGGTGCTTCAAAAGCCGTCTATACAAATACTTAAAATATAATGCAATATCGTTTAACAGGAGTGGATAGGTCGATGGAAAACCAATGGATGTTGAAACAAACAAATACCGATATTAAGGCAGTTGCTCAGAAGGCAGGGGTAAACCCAATAATAGCAGCACTGCTTATACATAGGGATATACGTGAAGCAGAAGCCATAATAAAATTCTTGAGGGCATCCCTGGAGGATATTTATGAACCGGGCCTCATGAAAGATATGGATAAGGGTGTCTCAATGGTAAAGGATTCAATTTTGAAGGGCGAGAGGATTCTGATTTACGGGGACTATGACGTAGACGGAGTTGTAAGTACCTATATATTATACAGGTCCCTAAAAAGATGCGGTGCCAGTGTTGAGTACCACATTCCTGACAGGGAAAGCGAAGGCTATGGCATGAACAGTGAACGAATTGTGAAAGTGAAGGAGCAGGGATATGATCTGATACTCACTTGTGATAACGGAATTGCTGCCTTTGAACAGGTGAAACTGGCAAAGGACCTGGGTATGAAAGTGGTAGTTACAGATCATCATGATATACCCTTTACAGAGGAAGACGGAATAAAGCATTATTCCGTCCCCGGTGCGGATGCTGTGATAAACCCAAAGCAGCGGAACTGCAGCTATCCCTTTAAGAATTTATGCGGTGGTGCCATTGCCCTTAAGTTCGCCCAATTTCTTTACGGGGTCATGGGTATAGATAGAAAAGAATGCGATGAGTTTATACAATATGCCGCAATATCCACCATTTGTGATGTTGTGGATTTGATTGACGAAAACAGAGTCATAGCCAAAAATGGGCTGGAGATGCTGAATAATACTGAAAATATAGGACTTAAGGCATTAATTTTGGAATGTGGACTGGATAAAAAAACTATCAGCGCCTATCATATCGGGTTCATAATTGGGCCTTGCATAAATGCCACCGGCAGGCTGGAAAGTGCGAGACTATCAGTGGAACTGCTGCTCTGCAGTGATCCTCAAGAGGCTGCAATAATGGCAAAGAGGCTCAGAAGCCTGAATGAGGAAAGACAGAGCATCACTGCCAGCAGTGTAGAAAGGGTAATAAATAAAATAGAGAAGAGCAATATGAAGGAGGATAAGGTACTGGTCATATATGATGAGGAAACTCACGAGAGCATAGCGGGTATAGTTGCAGGCAGGATAAAGGAGACCTATAATCTTCCGACTATAGTACTGACAAAAGGCAGGGAAATGCCTAAGGGTTCCGCGAGGTCCATTGAAAATTATAATATGTTTGAAGAACTCACCAAATGCAAGAGCCTTTTGGAAAAGTACGGAGGGCATCCTATGGCGGCGGGCCTGTCAATAAAGGAGGAAAATATAAATCTGTTAAGAGAGATGTTAAATGATAACTGCAGCCTTACTGTGGAAGATATAAGGCCCAAGCTCAGAATCGATCAGAAGCTTCCTTTGAAGTATGTTTCCTTCAGGCTCGTTGATGAACTTCATAAACTGGAGCCCTTTGGCAAAGGAAACCCTTCTCCTGTATTTGCGGAGAAGGAAGTTATTATTGAACGTATCTATGTTTTGGGAAAGGAAAAGAACGTCTTCAAGTTTGTTATCCGCAGCAGGGAAGGCCTTTACAGGATAAATGCAATATATTTCGATACTTCCGGATATCTAAAGGAACTTATGATGAGAACCTATGGTGAGCAGGACTATGAAAGAATAATCAGTGGAGTATATGGTGATCTTCAAGGAGATGTTGTATACTACCCTGACGTAAATGAATACAACGGCACCATAACCCTGCAGCTCATCGTTAAAGATATTAGGTTCACAGTATAAAACTACAGTTTACTCACTTTATTATTGTATGGAATTATTATGGAAAAACGAATATAATTGTATTAGGGCTGAAGGAAGTCTGTGTAATTTAAAGTCGAAGGAGGATATGATGGCTAAATATAAAATTATTATGACAGGCGGAGGTTCTGCTGGGCATGTGGTGCCAAATGTGGCGCTCATCCCGGGACTGTTAAAAGAGGATTTTGAAATACAATATATTGGAACAGAGAGTGGAATTGAGAAGGAAATTATATCAAAGGAAAATATCAAATATCATACTATTTCCAGCGGTAAGTTCAGAAGATACTTTGATTTAAAGAATTTTACCGACCCTTTCAGAGTTATAAAGGGAATAATTGAAGCCAGGAACATCATAAAAAAAGAAAAGCCGGATGTGGTATTTTCAAAGGGCGGCTTCGTTGCTGTTCCTGTTGTGATTGGAGCATTTCTTAATAAGGTTCCGGTAATATCTCATGAATCTGATATAACGCCGGGTCTGGCTAATAAAATAGCCCTGCCGTACAGTTCAAAGATATGTGTTACCTTCCCGGAAACACTTAAGCATGTAAAGGAAGGCAAGGGTGTGCTTACAGGAACTCCTATAAGAAAGGAGCTTCTGGAAGGCAGCAGGATTAAAGGTATGAAGTTCTGCGGCTTTTCAAAAGATAAGCCGATAATGCTTGTAATTGGAGGAAGTCTGGGCTCCAAGGTTATCAACGATGCAGTGAGAGTCAGTCTTGAAAAGCTTCTGAAGCAGTATCAGATTATTCATATCTGTGGAAAGGGTAATCTTGACGCTTCCCTGAAATTTGAAGGGTACAGCCAGTTTGAATATGTAAGGGAGGAACTGCCGGATCTCATGGCATGTGCGGATGTTGTCATTTCCCGTGCAGGGGCAAATGTCATTTTTGAGCTTCTGGCACTGCACAAGCCAAATCTGCTCATTCCGTTGTCCAGAAAGTCCAGCAGAGGAGATCAGATATTGAATGCAGAATCCTTTGAAAAGAACGGATACAGCATGGTACTGGAAGAAGAAGCCCTAAATGATGAAACTTTGATATCGGCTTTGAGGGATTTATATAACAATAGATTTAAATATATAAACAGAATGGAGAAAAGCGACCTCAATAATGGTGTGGAAAATATTGTAACTGCAATAAAAAATGCAGTGAAAAATGGCTGATATTGGAGTAATATTTTCATATCAGCATTAAATATTGGGCTTTGAAGCCATGGTAAGTGTTGCAAAAAAAAATATTTAGTTTATAATAAATAAGGGGAAAAATATTATTTTGCCAATAATGCTGAGAGGGGTGTTTGTATGAAAAAAGTTGCTGTTATATATTGGAGCAATGGTGGAAATGTTGAAGTATTAGCTGATGCTATCTATAATGGTGCAAAAGAAAATGGCTCTGAAGTAATTATAAAGCAGGTGTCCGAAGCCAGAATAGATGATGTGGTAAATGCTGATGCTGTAGCCTTCGGAAGCCCTTCCATGGACAATAACCGAATTGAACAACAGGAAATGGAACCTTTTATAAAGCAATTCAAACTTCTGCCTAATGGCGGTAAACCTGTAGTCCTATTTGGCTCCTTTGGTTGGGATGAAGGCAAATTTATCGAAAGCTGGAAAAGTACCATGCAGGATTATGGCTTTAATGTTATTGGACAGATTGCAGTGAAGGAAGCACCTGATCAGGATGAAATACATAAGGCTAAAGATCTTGGGAAGCTATTAGCAAAATAACTGTTTATTATATTTTTGTGTGAATCTGGAATTTGCATAAAAATATTTATAATATGGAAAGTTCGTGATTATTTTAGTTATGGATTTTTCAAAATATAAGAAAGAGGGTTAGTACAATGAGGAAAATGAAAACAATGGATGGTAATACGGCTGCAGCTCACATATCCTATGCATTTACGGACGTAGCAGCTATTTATCCAATAACCCCTTCATCACCAATGGCAGAACATGTTGATGAATGGGTTGCCCAAGGAAGAAAGAATATATTTGGACAGACTGTTAAAGTTATGGAAATGCAGTCAGAAGCAGGTGCTGCTGGTGCTGTTCATGGTTCCTTACAGGCAGGTGCTTTAACTACAACTTATACTGCATCACAGGGTCTTCTTCTTATGGTTCCAAATATGTACAAGATGGCTGGAGAGCTTTTACCTGGAGTTTTACATGTTTCGGCAAGAGCATTGGCTGCAAGCTCACTTAACATCTTTGGTGACCATCAGGACGTTATGGCATGCAGACAGACAGGATTTGCAATGCTTGCAGAAAGTTCTGTTCAACAGGTTATGGATTTGTCAGCAGTAGCTCATCTTGCAGCTATAAAGGGAAGAGTTCCATTCCTTAATTTCTTTGATGGATTCAGAACCTCACATGAAGTTCAAAAGATAGAAATGTTAGAATATGATGAATTAGCAAAATTATTAGATATGGATGCTGTAAATGCCTTCAGAAGGAGAGCATTAAATCCTGATCATCCTGTAACTCGTGGTACAGCTCAAAACCCTGATATATACTTCCAGGAAAGAGAAGCTGTAAACAACTACTATGAAGCTATTCCTGAATTAGTTGAAAGCTATATGGCCGAAATAACTAATCTAACAGGAAGAGAATATCATCTATTTAACTATCATGGTGCACCGGATGCTGAAAGAATTATAGTAGCTATGGGTTCAGTATGCGATGCTATTGAAGAAACTGTAGATTATTTAACAGCTAAGGGAGAAAAAGTAGGTTTACTTACAGTTCACTTATATAGACCATTCTCATTAGACCATTTCTTCAAATACATTCCAAAGACAGTTAAGAAGATTGCTGTTCTTGACAGAACTAAGGAACCAGGTTCAGCTGGTGAGCCACTTTACCTGGATGTTAGAAATGCATTCTACGGAGCAGAAAATGCACCAGTAATTGTTGGTGGAAGATATGGATTAGGCTCAAAGGATACAGTGCCAGCTCATATTCTGCCAGTATTTGAAAACTTAAAGGCAGACAAGCCTAAGAACGGCTTTACAATTGCTATAGTTGACGATGTAACCAACACTTCATTACCAGTTGGAGAAGATATAGATGTAACACCAGAGGGAACTAAAGCATGTAAGTTCTGGGGTCTTGGATCTGACGGTACTGTTGGTGCCAACAAGAGTGCTGTAAAGATCATAGGTGATCATACAGACATGTATGCTCAAGCATACTTTGCATATGACTCAAAGAAGTCCGGTGGTATAACAGTTTCTCACTTAAGATTCGGTAAGACACCAATTAAGTCCCCATACCTAATAAACAAAGCTGATTTCGTAGCTTGTCACAATCAGTCCTATGTTTATAAGTATAATGTATTAGAAGGATTAAAGAAGGGTGGTAAGTTCTTACTTAACTCTATCTGGACTCCTGAAGAAGTAGAAACCCATTTACCAGCAGCATACAAGAAGTTTATAGCTGAAAATGAAATAGAGTTCTACACACTGAATGCAGTTAAAATCGCTCAGGAAATAGGTCTTGGCGGAAGAATTAACATGATAATGCAATCAGCATTTTTCAAAATAGCTAATATAATTCCAGTAGAAGATGCTATTAAATACCTTAAAGACGCAGTTGTATCTTCCTACGGTAAAAAGGGACAAAAAGTTGTTGATATGAACAACGCTGCTATCGATAAGGGTGTTGAGTCCATAGTCAGAATCAATGTTCCTGAAAGCTGGAAGGAAGCAGTAGAAGCTGAAGCAGCTGCTACAATAGATGTTCCGGAATTCATAAAGAAAATTGTTATTCCAATGAACAGACAGGATGGAGATAAATTACCTGTAAGTGCTTTCATGGGTATGGAAGACGGGACCTTCCCACAAGGAACTGCCGCTTACGAAAAGAGAGGAATAGCTATAAGTGTTCCGGAATGGCAAATGGACAAATGTATTCAGTGTAATCAGTGTTCCTTTGTATGTCCACATGCAGCTATAAGACCAGTTCTTTTAACTGATGAAGAAGCTGCAAAGGCACCGGCTGAGCTACAGTCCAAGGCTGCTACAGGAGCCAAGGAGCTTAAGTTCTCCATAGTTGTATCTCAGCTTGACTGCTCAGGCTGCGGAAACTGTGCAGATATCTGTCCTGCAAAGGAAAAGGCGCTTATTATGAAACCTCTTGACACTCAATTAACAAAGCAGGTTGCATTTGAGTATGCCCAAAAAGTATCACCTAAGAAAAACCCAATGAATAAAAACTCTGTAAAGGGAAGCCAATTTGAGCAGCCATTACTTGAATTCTCAGGTGCATGTGCTGGTTGTATGGAAACTTCCTATGCCAAGCTTGTTACTCAATTGTTTGGCGACAGAATGATGATAGCTAATGCTACAGGATGTTCATCAATTTGGGGAGCATCAGCACCTGCAACTCCATACACTGTTAACCACAGAGGTCATGGACCATCATGGGCTAACTCCTTATTCGAGGATAATGCTGAGTTCGGTCTTGGAATGTTCCTTGGAGTTAAGCAGGTAAGAGACAGATTAGCTGACGTTGCAACAAAAGTTATAAACGGAGATGCTGGCGAAGAATTAAAAGCAGCTCTTCAAGACTGGAAAGACAATATGAATGTTGGCGAAGGTTCGAGAGAAAGAGCTGACAAGCTAACAGCTTTACTTGAAGCAGAAAAAGGCGAATGTTCATTACTAAATGATTTGTATGATAACAAGGATTTCTTTGTTAAGAGATCAAATTGGATCTTCGGTGGAGACGGATGGTCTTATGATATAGGATTCGGTGGTGTTGATCACGTTCTTGCTTCCGGAGAAGATGTAAATATATTTGTATTTGATACAGAAGTATACTCAAATACTGGTGGACAATCATCAAAAGCAACTCCTTCAGCTGCAATAGCTAAGTTTGCGGCCAGCGGTAAGCAGACTAAGAAGAAGGATCTTGGAATGATGATGATGAGCTACGGCTATGTATATGTAGCACAAATAGCTATGGGTGCTGATAAGAACCAGACATTGAAGGCTATTCAGGAAGCAGAAGCTTATCCGGGACCATCACTTATAATCGGTTATGCTCCATGTATCAACCATGGCTTAAGAACCGGTATGGGCAAGAGCCAGAATGAAGCCAAGAGAGCTGTTGAATGCGGATACTGGTCAATGTACAGATTTAATCCTTCATTGAAGGAGCAGGGAAAGAACCCATTCATCCTGGATTCAAAAGAACCAACAGCAGATTTCAAGGAATTCTTGCTGGGTGAAGTTAGATACTCTTCACTTGCAAAGGCATATCCTGAACAGGCAGATGCTTTATTTGCAAAGACTGAGGCAGACGCAAAGGAAAGACGCGAGAACTACAAGAAACTTGCTAATCA
>JAUZPH010000086.1 GCA_030706065.1 Bacillota bacterium
TCTGAAGCAAAAAGCTTCGCTCTTGCAGCTTCTACGGAATATGGAAGTCCCTGATCCTTTAACCATGCTGCCTTGTAAACAAGTTCTCTTGCAGCTTCTATCTTAACGTCCATTTCAGCCAGCATCCACTGCAGGCCCTGGAAGGCGCTTAGAGGCTTGCCGAACTGCTTTCTTTCCTTCATATAGTTAACTGCTTCTTCAAAAGCTCCTTCTGCTAGACCGAGAGCCTGAGCAGCTATACCGATTCTTCCTCCGTCAAGAGTCTTCATGGCTATACCGAAGCCCTTGCCTTCTTGTCCAAGTAGATTTTCCTTTGGTACTACGCAGCTTTCCATAACAAGTTCAGTTGTGGAAGATCCTCTTATGCCAAGCTTGTTCTCTTTCTTTCCAATAGAGAAACCCGGGAAGCTCTTTTCAACTATGAAAGCTGATATTCCCTTTGTTCCCTTACTTCTGTCCGTCATTGCAAATATAATGAAAGTCTCTGCAACTCCGCCGTTGGTTATGAATATTTTTGAACCATTTAATATATAGTTGTCTCCGTCAAGTACTGCTACAGTCTGCTGACCAGCTGCATCTGTTCCGGCATTTGGCTCGGTTAAACCGAAAGCACCGAGCTTTTCTCCCTTTGCAAGTGGAGGAAGATACTTTGCCTTCTGGGCAGGAGTTCCGAAAGCATCTATAACCGAGGCACAGAGTGATACATGTGCGGAAAGGATAACTCCTGTAGTACCGCATACCTTTGACAATTCTTCAACTGCCAGTATATAGGAAAGGCTGTCTCCACCGGCTCCGCCTAATTCAGTCTTAAAGGGTATTCCGAAGAAGCCAAGCTTAGCCATCTTCTTAGCATTGTCCATTGGAAATTCTTCTGTCTCATCTATTTCAGCTGCTATGGGTTTAACTTCATTTACAGCGAAGTCCCTAACCATCTGTTTTACGAGTTCCTGTTCTTTTGATAATGCAAAATTCATTTATGATCCTCCTGTATTCCATAATTTAATTGACATTTGACAATGGACAATGGATAATTAAGGATGCTTTTTCTCCGCAAGCTTCGAAAAAGCTAAAATATATTATTTTAGAAATTCAGCAAGGCTGAATTTCATCCTTCATTGTCAATTCTGAATTGTCCATTGTCCATTAGATATTATTTATTCTGAAAACTCTTATCTCTTTTTTCAACGAAGGCAGACATTCCTTCCTTTTGATCTTCTGTTGAGAAGCATTCCCCAAAAACTTCAGCTTCATACATCAAAGCTGTATCTGTATCGCACTGGATTCCTCTGTTTATGGCTTCCTTGCAGAGCTTAACAGCTATAGGGGCTTGAGCTGCAATTGTATTTGCCAGCGCTCTGGCTTCTTCCATTAATTTGTCAGCTTCAACCACCCTGTTTACGAGTCCTATTCTCAATGCCTCATCTGCCTTTATAATCTTTCCTGTGTATATCAGTTCCTTGGCTATACCTGTTCCAACAAGCCTTGCCAGTCTTTGGGTTCCACCGAAGCCCGGAGTTATGCCAAGGCCTACCTCCGGTTGGCCGAACTTTGCCCTATCCGATGCCAGTCTTATATCACAAGCCAGTGAGAGTTCGCAGCCGCCGCCAAGTGCGAATCCGTTGATTGCGGCAATAACCGGCTTGTCGAGATTCTCTAATCTTCTGAATACCTTATTTCCAAGTATGGAGAATTTTCTTCCCTCCATGGTATTTAAGTCCTTCATTTCAGTAATATCCGCTCCGGCAACGAAAGCCTTATCTCCGGCACCTGTTAAAATTACTGCATAGACATCGTCATCTTTTTCCAGTTCCGCTGCTATGTAATCTAGTTCCTTCAAGGTATCCGAATTCAGAGCATTCAGTGCCTTTGGCCTATTGATGGTCACCACGGCGATTTTTCCTTCTTTTTCAAGGATAACATTATTTAGTTCCATAGAATAATCCTCCTTTGAACATTTCAATGTTTGTTAATAATATAACAATCTAAAACAAAAATAATTGAAGCTTTCGGCTTCAATTATCATTATATACGTAGAAAACGCATATTTCAATATAAAATACAAACCCAGATAAAACTTTAACAAATTCCTTAATGAATACGTTGTGAATTCAACATTTGTCAAAAGTCGGATTATTCTTCTTCTTCCCTTTCATTAAGCAGGTACGACAATGTCAGTAAGCTTTCACTAAGGTGAACATTTTCAATTATGACATCCTCAGGAGTGTTCAGATCAACAGGGGCAAAATTCCAAATTGCTTTTACTCCATTACTCACCAGTACATCAGAAACCCTCTGTGCATTTATCCTTGGCACACATATGATTCCTATATCTATATGATTACGTTTCAGAAAATTAGAAAGATTGTCTATATCCTGGATCTCAACATCTCTTATTCTCATTCCGATAAGCTTTGGATTTGCATCAAAAATGCTCTGAAGCTCAAAGCCCAATTTATCAAACCTTGTATAATTTGCAATTGCCTGACCAATATTACCGGCACCTATTATAACCGTCTTATATTCTCTTGAAAGTCCTAGTATTCCACTTATCTGCGTATACAGATCTTTTACATTATAGCCGTAGCCCTGCTGTCCAAAATCACCGAAACAATTTAAATCCTGTCTTATCTGCGAAGCGGTGAATCCGATCTTTTCACTCAGCTCCTTTGAAGAGATTCTGTCAACATCATTGTTGAGCATCTCACGAAGATACCTGTGGTATTTGGGTAACCTCTTAATAACTGCCATTGATATATTCCTTTTTCTTTCCATGGAATACCTACACCTCTTTACTTATCTACTTTACACATATGAATTGAACATCTATGTCGTGAACATTTTTAAGAACTATAATACCTTTTAAAATACCTTACCTTTAAATAATATAAAACAATGAAAACAATGTCAACTGAAGAAATAGTGTGAGATGGCCTTTTCATCATATTTATTCCTCACGCTCCAATAATAACCTAAAGTATTTCCTGTCTATTCATACCTTAATGCTTCTATAGGATCAAGACTTGCTGCTTTCCTTGCGGGATAAATACCAAAAAACATTCCCACTGCCGACGAGAACAGGATAGTACCTGCAATGGCCTTCATGGATAACACAGGGGAAATACCTGCAAACTCTCCCACCAGCATAGCCCCTGAAATACCTACAGTTATTCCAACAAGCCCTCCGGAAAGTGATAAAATTACTGCTTCAGTGAGAAACTGCAGCAGTATGGCAGTGGTAGTTGCTCCAATAGCTTTCCTTATTCCGATTTCCCTGGTTCTCTCTGTGACAGAAACCAGCATTATATTCATAACGCCAATTCCGCCAACAATCAATGATATGGCGGCCACTGCCCCAATAAAAGCAGTAAATATCCCAAGTACTCTGTTAATCTGCTCAAGTTCCTTTAATGCACTTTCAGCCCTGTAAATGTCCCTTCCACGGTTATTATGCCTGCTCTGGAGGATATTGAGTGCACCACTCACAGCCTCATCTCCGTCCTCTTTTGAACCTGCAGTTATGTAGGCAGTATCTATGGCAGAATCACTGGTGAACAGCCTCTCAGAAAAGGTCAAGGGACAGTGAACAAAAGCCGGTATGCCTTCGTCTTCTCCAAAAATAGCAGCTGCACTTTTTGAAATGCCAATTACAATTGCTTTCTTTTGTATACCCTTTGAACCAATATTCAGGCTTTGCCCCGTGGCATCCTTAGATCCAAAAAGCATTCCGGCAGTTATTTCATCTATAACAACCACGGGCCTGCCCTCCGTAAATTCCCTCTCGCTGAACATCCTTCCGTACATTATCTCCAGACCGGAAGTATAGGTGATATCGGGGTTAGTTCCCGTAACGACAGCCTTTCTGGATTTCATCGGAGTACTGACAAGCCCCATCCTTTGTGCCACCGGCGAAATATATTTAACGTCTTCAACCTTTTCCCTGATATATTTTATATCATCCATTGTCAAATAATCCGACTTTTGTGCCTTCATACCATTGACCCTGAGATTTATTGTAGAGGATCCTATTTTTTCAAATTCACGGGTTACTGCGGATTTACCCCCTTCACCCAGTGATAAGATAGCAATAACGGAGCTTATGCCTATTATTATGCCAAGCATCGTGAGTAAAGACCTTAACCTGTTGGATATTATACTTTCAAAGGCCATTTTGATATTCTCCACAAAATTCATCTTATTCCTCCCTTACTGTTAGCCCATCTTTCAATGCGGCACCAGGGTTAAGTATGACCTTGTCTCCCGGCATCAGGCCCTCGGCAGCCTCCGCTTCCATTTCCGACTGAAGGCCGATCTTTATTGCCTTTTCCGAGGCTTTACCATCTTTAAGCATATATACAAAAAAGCGCCCTTCTTTGTCAGTCCTTATAGCTTCCGACGGAACCTTCACCACATTGAAGGCCTCACCTGTCAAAATATGGGCATCAGTATCAAAATCCACCTTCAGCTTCTCAGCACCTTCCGGCAAATCTATCTCTGCACTGAGCATGGTGTCCCCTCCCGTTGGGCTCATCACTTTTTTTGCCACCGGTTCTACGAAGGTTACTTTACCCTTTATCATCCCGCTGTCTGTTTTAACTTCTGCCTCCTGGCCGACTTTAATTCTTGAAGCATCGTATTTACCTACAGAAATCACTGCTTTTAATTTATTAAGGTCCATTTCAACCACTGCAGGAAGTGCAGGATTGCCCGGATACCCCTCTACGGCATTTACCGCGGTGATAATGCCGTCAAATTCTGCCGTCATTCTTCCTCTGCCTGCTCCAAGCTTCGTCTTTGCAGTATTTAAGGCTATTGCCGACAGTGAAATCGCATTTTCCGCCTGTTCCAGCATTTCCCGGGAAACTGGCTTCATAACTGCTCTTTTCTGTCTGCTCTCCGCCAGCCTTGACTGAACTGACTTTAATTCCATTGTATCAATCAGGCCGAAAGAGGCCTCTCCCATCCTGCTTTCCAATGCCTCTATTTCCACATCCAAATCTTGAAGTTCCTTGTTGGCATTCTCCAGCAGCTTTTTTTGAAGCACTGCATTACAGTAGTTTAGTTGTGCCTGCTTGATGGCACTATCCAAATCTGAAACGTCATATGTTACAAGGACCTGCCCCTTCTTTACAGAGTCTCCAATCTTTATATTGACCCTGCTCACCTTCAGCTGCAGACCATAGTATTCTCTTGTAAGTTTTGACTTTATCACCGCATTTGTTGAGAGATATGACTTTACATCTCCTCTTTCTATTATGGCAGTCTTAACAGACAGGTTCCTTGCCATGCCAGAAGCGGAATATTTCCACAACAGTGTACCGCAGAGTATAATAACAATAAAAAAAACAACTGTAGCCTTTCTATTCAAGTTAACACCTCTTTTATTACAAAATTGACCGGCAACAATACAAAGTTTATAAATGAACTGCTACCTAATAGAAAGTGTGCCCATTTTATTCCTCTAATACAATATGCAGGGCCTGTTAAAGAAAAAAAGCCTGTTCATGATCCGGCAGTGTGGCATATTGAAGTAAATCCGTATTCATATTATAATTAAAGACAAATACCTCTACTGATGAGGGTGGGAATTTTGTTCTTAAATGATGACTATGTTAAAGAATAGCGTTGAAACCACAGTATTTTATTGAATTGACAATTGAGAATGGACAATGGACAATTAAGGATGATTTTTATTAGCTAGGCTAATAAAAATCTAAAATTTAAATTTAAGAAATTCAGCTTTACTGAATTTCATCATCAATTGTTAAATGTCCATTGTCAATTAATATGCTAAAAATATCAACACTATTAAACAGAGCCTAAATAAAATTATACCTAGAAGGAATGGTTATAAATATGATAATACTGAGCTGTAAAAACGTACACAAAAGCTACGGCATTGATACTATATTGAATGATATAAGCTTTAATATTAATGAAGGTGAGAAAGTAGGCCTTATAGGCGCCAATGGTGCAGGCAAGTCTACTCTGTTTAAAATATTGACCGGCGAACTGAGGCAGGACAGCGGAGATGTTTTTATTGACAGAAACAAAACTTTGGGATACCTCTCCCAGCATCTTTCACTGGAGAATGACAGTACAATATATTCGGAGGCTCTTAAGGTATTCGAGGATCTCATAAACCTTGAGAACAAGATGCAGGAGCTGGAAGAAAAAATGAAGGAACCCTATAATCCTGCGAAAGAGGACTATCACAACAGAATAATCAAGGATTACACTACCTCCTGTGACCTATTTGAAAAGCGCGGCGGCTATACCTATAATGGAGAAATTCACCGTGTCCTGACTGGACTCGGTTTCTCCGAGGCGGACTTTAATAAACAAATACGCATACTGAGCGGCGGCCAGAAGACAAGAGTAGCCCTCTGCAAGCTTCTTTTGACAAAGCCCGATATAATACTGCTGGATGAGCCTACCAACCACCTTGACTTGAATGCCATTGAATGGCTGGAGGAATATCTTAAAGGCTATAGGGGAACCCTGGTGGTTATTTCACATGACAGATTCTTTCTTAATTCCGTGACCACCTCTACTTTCGAGCTTCTCAGCGGAGAAATGAAATGCTACAATGCCAGTTATACAAGGTTCCTGGAACTACGTAAGAAGGAATATGAAGTACAGCTGAAGGCTTACACTCTGCAGCAGGCAGAGATAAAGAGGCAGGAGGAAATTATAGAGAGATACCGGTCCTTTAACCGAGAAAAAAGCATTAAGGCTGCAGAGAGCCGTGAAAAAGCCCTGGCTAAGATTGATAGGCTGGAGGCTCCGGTCAAGGATGAAAAAGGAGCAAGGATATCCTTTGAAGCCATGGTCAAAAGCGGAAATGATGTTATCCACGTAGAAAACCTGTCAAAGTCATATGGGGAAAAGACCTTGTTTACCAATGTGTTTTTCGATATGAAAAGGGGTGAAAAAACTGCACTTATAGGTGACAATGGCAGAGGCAAAACTACCATCTTTAAAATAATTTTGGATAAGGTAAAAAGTGAGACAGGGTTTGTATATCTCGGTAAGAATGTACAGCCAGGCTATTATGATCAGGAGCAGTCCGACCTGGATGAAAACAAGTCCGTGCTGGACGAAGTTTGGGATGCCTTCCCTAATATGTCGACAAAGGAGCTCCGTAATGCCCTTGCAGCCTTTCTTTTCACCGGAGATGATGTGTTCAAAGTCATTTCTTCCCTGAGTGGAGGCGAAAAGTGCAGGATTAACCTATTGAAATTGATGCTGTCCAAAAACAACTTCCTTCTCCTTGACGAGCCCACCAATCATTTGGATATCATGTCAAGGGAAGCTCTTGAGGAAGCCATGATTGAATATGACGGCACCCTGCTGGTTATATCCCATGACAGATACTTCCTCAACAAGGTTATAAACAAGATCTATGAGCTCAATGAGGATGGGATAAAGGAATACCTCGGCAATTACAGTTACTTTATAGAAAAGAGAAGAAACCCCAACAGGTTTGAGGGACTGGAACAGCAGGAAGATGGCATGACTAAAACAAAAATTCAGGAGGAAAGAAAAAAGAAGAAGGTACTTGAAAAAGGACAGAAAGAGCAGGCTCAAAGAGCCAAGGAGCTTGAAAATACCATAGCCGGGAAGGAGCAAAGCCTTGCTGCCCTCCAGGACATGTTATGCCTCGAGGAAGTTTATTCCGATTCCAGGCGGAGTCAGGATGTTCACAAACAGATTAACGAGCTGGAAAATGAAATAGAGGAGCTTTACGCTTCCTGGGAAGAGATTATTTAATCTCTTCCTTTTTAATACATAAAAATAAAGGCACCTTTGGTGCCTTTATCCCGTATTATCATTATCAAATTTAAAGTTGCTTGCGTCAAACTTAATTTGTTTGAGTATTTGTAGTAAGCTTCAATTGAAGATCCTTGTAACTTCCATCTCTGTATATCTGAACTGTTACAGTGTCTCCGTCTTTATGCTGAGCCTTCATGCTGTTCAATTCTGCAATGGTCTTTACTGTTTTTCCATCAAATTTGACTATTACATCTCCAGGGTGTATGCCACCTTTGTCAGCCGGGCTATAGTCACTTACATCAGATACGAATACTCCCTCCACCAAACTATTGGCCTTTGCTGTGGCAGCATCCACATCTCTTCCGCTTATACCAATCATAAGAACAGGCTTGGAGAGATTTGGTATCTCACCCTTTACGAGGTCTATCGGAATTGCAAAACCCATGCCATCAACGTTGTTTGTTCCAGTAGTATCTATCTTAGCAGTGTTTATTCCTATAACCTGGCCCTGTGAATTTAACAGAGGCCCACCGCTGTTGCCGTTATTTATGGCTGCATCAGTCTGTATATAGTTGATGTCCTTATCTCCGAGGTTTCTGTTAACTGCACTTACTATACCGCTGGTTACAGATCCTAAAAATTCTTTTCCAAGAGGATTACCGATAGCTACAACGGATTCACCAGCCTGCAGCGTCTCAGAAGTCCCAAGTTCCACTACCCCAGGCATCGTAACCTGATCCGTTATCTTTACAACTGCAACATCGTGGGTTGGATCAGTGTTAACCACCTTGGCATTTACCTCTTTCCCATTATTGAAAATTACTTTTACCGATTGAGCTCCTTCAACAACATGATTATTTGTAAGCACATACCCATCGCTGTTAAGAATCATTCCTGAACCCATACCTTCTGAAACCTGTTGTCCGAAGAACCCGTTGCTGGCTACGCTCTTGGTTGATACCCCAACAACTGCAGGACCTACTTTCTTTGCAATTTCTGTGACCGTCATTGCTCCCTGTTCTGTTGTTGTACTTGTAGGGTGAACATCGTAAACGGGAGTACTTGCTGTATTCTTGGCTAAATTCTTATACAGAGGAGAGTTCTGGAAGAAACCTGTATTAGGCAGTACATACAGTGCTGAGCCTAAAGTAGCTGCTCCGCCTATTGCGGCACATACAACCCCTACCAGGACATAGGATAATACTCTCCTGAAGCCGCCTCTTTTTTTCTTCTTAACCGGTGGAGCAGGCATGAAGTTCACATCAATGGGGTTCGTATTGTTTATGTTGTTTGGTCCAACGGAACCAGTGCCATTGAACATATAGAAATTTTCTCCTGAAACCGTATTTTGGTGAATATTGTTTATGTTTTCCGGGATATTGTTAGTGTCAGCGTTATAGCCGTTATTGTTGCCATTGTTGTCATTGTTGTTGTTATTATTGTTATTATTATATTCCACAATAATTACCTCCTAATGTAATTATTTTTTTAAAATTCATCTTATGTATTTATAATAAAATCCTTTTGTGACAATTAAGTGTCAGCGCTGTAACAAATTTTTAAATCGAAATAATAAAGGACTGTACCTCAATTTGTACAACCCTCTTGATTATGATAGTAAATTAAATTGACAATGGACAATTGAGAATTGACAATGAAGGTTGAAATTCAGCAGAGCTGAATTTCTAGAATAATATTTTTAGCTTTTTCGAAGCTTGCAGAGAAAAAGCATCCTTAATTGTCCATTGTCCACTGTCAATTGTCAATTATAATAAATGTTTCAAATCAGCTCTACAGCTTTACTTCCTCGTTTCTGGAGGGTTTCTTGTTTCCTACCTTGAGTCGTCTCTTTTCCAGCTCCGCCGATATCTCTTCAAGTCTGATCTCTTTTTCTGACAGGAGTACCATCAGGTGATAAAGAAGGTCACAGGTTTCCATAACAATTTCATCCTTATTGCCGTTTTTAGCTGCAATTATTACCTCTGAAGCTTCTTCTCCCACCTTCTTCAATATCTTATCCAGACCCTTTTCAAAGAGATAGCTTGTATAGGCTCCCTCTACAGGAGTAAGCTTTCTTTCCTCTATTACATCATACAATTCTTCAATAACTTTCAAATTCATTATAAAAACCCTCTTCCTTCTTTCTTATAATCCTGTGATTTCCGTATAAAAGCAGGTCCTGCTGCCGGTATGACAAGCCGGCCCCAATTGGTCTACCAAAACCAGCAGTGTGTCCCCATCGCAATCTACCTTTATACCTTTTACTATTTGATAGTGCCCTGAGGTTTCTCCCTTATTCCAGAGCTTTCCCCTGGATCTGCTCCAGAACCACGTCTTTCCGCTTTCAATTGTCAGCTTCACCGACTCTTCATTCATATAAGCAAGCATCAGGACCTCTCCGGTCTCATAATGCTGAATGATGGCAGGAACAAGTCCCTCTTTATTGAATTTGATCTTTTCCATGCTGCCCATTTTACTCTCCTTCTCCAATAAATTGACAATTGAAAATGGACAATGGACAATTAATGATGATTTTTATTAGCCCGACTAATAAAAATCTCAAATTTTAAGAAATTCAGCTTTGCTGAATTTCCTCATCAATTGTCAATTGTCAAATGTCCATTGTCAATTAATAATTATAGTCGTACAGGTATATTGCTTTCTCGTAAGTATTCCTTTACCTCGGACACTGTCAGTTCTTTATAGTGAAACAGTGACGCCGCCAGGGCTGCATCTGCACCGGTTTTTTCAAAGACCTCGGAGAAATGCGCCAGTTTTCCGCAGCCGCCGGAAGCGATAACAGGTATATTTACCGCCTCGGAAACCGCCCTGGTGAGCTTGATATCAAAACCTGCTTTTGTTCCGTCAGCATCCATACTGGTGAGAAGTATTTCACCGGCTCCAAGCTTCTGAACCTCTTTAACCCATTCCAGTACATCCAGGCCCGTGTCGATTCTGCCTCCATGTACCACCACATTCCATCCGCTTCCGTCAGGCCTCATCCTTCCGTCCACTGCCACCACTACACATTGGCTTCCAAA